>JAQXMV010000033.1 GCA_029013165.1 Oscillospiraceae bacterium
CGTTCAAAAGATGAAAGATGATGTATCATCGGCGATGGAAAAGATCAAGGAGATATTCCGTAAAGGCTTTGAAACCGTCAAAACAAACATCATAGACCCAATCAGAAACGCGAAAGACAACGCGCTTTCTGCCATCGAGGACTTGAAAACGAATGTCGGCAATAAAATCACAGCCATGAAAAGCTCCGTTTCAACCACATTCGACAAGATCAAAAGCGCGATCATCACGCCTATTCAAAAGGCGCGCGATCAGGTGAAAACATTTGTCGACGCCATTAAAGGCTTTTTCTCCGGCATGAAGCTGACACTTCCCCATATCAAGCTGCCGCATTTCAAACTCAGCGGCTCACTCTCCCTTTCTCCGCCCTCAGTGCCGAAGCTGAACATTGAATGGTACAAGGACGGCGCGATTCTGACAAGACCGACTATATTCGGAATGAACGGTCTCAATCCCATGGTGGGCGGCGAAGCCGGATATGAGGCTATTTTACCAATCACAAAGCTTGAGGATTACATAACAAATTCTATCGAAAAGACCATGAATGTTGTGGACTTCTCGAATTTGGCAGCGGCCATTCAAAACATGGCAGACAGGCCGATTAATCTGAATGTAAACGGCCGAACAGTTGCGCAGGCAACAGCCGGGGATCTCGACAGCGTCAACGGTCTGCGGAATGTACTGAGCAGCAGAGGGCTTGTATTAGACTAAATCCGCTCTCGATGAGGGCGAAAAAATAAATAAGAGGTGTAACATGGAAAGAAACCTCAAGGTTAAAATTACAGACAAAATCGCGGTTCTGATGAACGGCGAAAACGGAAAACGACCGTTTATTGTTTGCGATAACACGGATTATAGCATTACTTTTCTCTTCGATGACGAATGGGATCTTGCCGGAGCAAAAACTGCAAGATTTACATACCGGTGTAACGGAAAGGACATGGAACAAAATATTCCTTTCACCGGGGACACCGTTGAGGTGCCGGCATTGTCGCAGACCTTAAAGGTAGAAGTCGGTGTTTTTGCCGGCAATCTGAAAACCAGCACATCGGCGGAGATCGGCTGTTTGCCCTCTGCTCTGAGCAAAGGCGGCAAAGTTCCTGACCCTGAGCCGGAAGTCTATAACGAGATCATGGAGCTGATCAATGGGCTTGTTATAAAGGGCGTGCCGGACGAAAAAATCATGGAAGCGGTCAATCAGTACTTAGATGAAAACGGCATTAACACTCTGCCTGCCGTCACAGATGATGATAACGGCAAAGTGCTTCAGGTAGAGGACGGTAAATGGATTCCAAAAGAGCTTCCTAAAAGCGGCGGTAGCGGTGAAAGCAATCTCACCGTAACTGACGATGAAAACGGAAATGTATCGGTTAATCCGAAAGGAGAGAACATCGGCACTACTTCTCCTGATTTCACGATTGTCAGAGGTATAAGTGCAAATATTAACAATAAAATTGTATATCAGGGGTCGCCCGATAATAATGTTACACGCATTAGAGCTTGTTCTAACCCGAATGTATTTCCTATTGACAACACCGAAAGGATTAACACCATTCGAGTGACTATTCCGAGTGGATTTTGCGTTGGAATCAGTGCTTGGCTTGTTCCTGACAACAGCATTGATTATAGTGTTGAATACGGAACAGATAAGACTTTTGAAGGAATACCAATAAGAGAGACAGGTTGGCAGGAAGGCCATATTATTGAGTTGGAATGTACTTCGGAGGTTAATGCCTATCGTATCAATATCAAGCGTTCAGACAACGCAGAAATGACCGATGAGGATATTTCCACACTTTCGGCAGGCGTGGCTATTGAGGTATTAAATGACACGATTCAGCCTGAAGAAAAGGAAATGACCTCTATTCAGTTTGAGGATGGGACACGATATTTACCGAGAGACAACACCAAAGTCAGTAAATCAGGGTGGAGCGCTGATAAATATTTAGGCACAGATGAGAACGGAAATGTCATTGAGAAAGAAATTCCCGAAAACAGTGGCGGAAATCCTGAAACATCATTGTTAGCTGATTTTACGGTAGAGAAAGATATTTCCGGATTCGGTCTGCTTAATATTCCTCTTTCGGAAGACCCTTTTGATTTTAAAAGTATATTAATTACTATGAATGTAAAGTGTGCTGACGCTGATACTTCAGGAAATCAATTTCAGATGTATTTAATTAATAGCGCACATGACAAAATTTCAAACATTGCACATTTGAATACGATAATTAATAATAAATTTTCTGATTTTGCGATAAAAGCCGATTTGTTTTATAGCAAAGTCATATCAATCGCTTTTAAACTTGATTCATATCAATGGACAACTACTAATCGTTATAGTTTTAGTTGGAGAATATATGACAACCCATCGGAATCATATATGGCACAAACATTAGCGATTAGGAATTCTTCAGTTGGCGCAGGTTCGAGATTCATTGTCGAGGGGGTGCGATGATGAGAATATTTGATGGCGAAAAATACCGAGAAGCAACAGCCGAGGAAATGGCAGTCATGCAGAAAGAGATGGCAAAAATTGAAGCGATAGAGCGCAATCGCCCACTGACAGAATCAGAGGTCATGCGAATTTTAATTGAACATCAAATCAACACTTTAGCGATTGATGATAACTTGGCTCTGCGTATGCTTGCTTTTTATCCTGAATGGAAAGCGGAAACCGAGTACAGGGCAGGATATAAGGTACAAATCGGCGGCAAGCTCTATCGAGCGTTACAGGCTCATATCAGTCAGAACGATTGGCAGGCTGACAACTGGGAAGAGATCAGGAGTGACGATAATGTCTAGACTTCTTAATTTGATAGCCCTTTACATCGCGGCGGCGGTATTTACTGTTGCCGATTGGCTTGGATGTTTTCAGTAAAAATCAGAGGCATCATTATGGTGCCTTTTTCTTTTATCTCTAAAAAGGGGAAAATTCATGCTTGATCAAATATTAATCAATGGGATCGGTTCTTATGACCAATTCGGGGCCAGTGTAAGCGAAAGAACCATCAGTCCCCCAAAGAAGAAAAGCATTAAAGAGACGGTTCCGTATTCCAATAAAACATACGATTTTTCCGGGATCAACGGTGAACTATACTGGGAAGAAAGACCACTTACCTATGTGTTTGAAATCTTAGAAGATTCACCGGAAGAAATGGAAGAAAAGAAAGCAAAATTCATGGCATGGATCATGAATGCCGTTGATATTGAGCTACATGATATCTATATTACAGGCCGACATTTTATCGCGACATACGATGATAGCAATGTCGATGACAGCGAAGTTGAAAAAACCACGATCACCGTCACTTTCACAGCCTATCCGTATATGATATCTGATACCTTGCGGTCAGAATCGGTATCCATTAGTGCGACTTCGAAAACAGTCACGATCATCAATCATTCCAGTCATCGGGTGATGCCGACTTTTTCTTCCAATGTGCCTTTCCGTGTGGCCATCGGCTCTAACAGCTTTACTCTCCCGGCAGGAGAAAGCGAAAGCGAAAAGATCATGCTGTCACCGGGAGAAAACACACTGACACTGACGGCCACCGGCACAAGCGGATCAGTATCGATCCGGTTCCGGGAAGAGGTGTTCTGATATGTATATCGTTACCTTATTCAACGGGAATATCGAAACGGAGATTCATAACAATCGCGATAAACTGAGCGCCGGAAGTATCGTGAAAGGCATCAACACGATTGATTCATTTTCTTTTACGATGAACGCGAAAAACCCCGGATTCGGGGCTTGTTATGAATACAAAACCCTCGTGTCCGTTTACAACACTAACAAAAACCGATATGATTTTACCGGGCGTGTTCTCTATGTCAATCCATCAATGGAGGACAACGGCACAATTTTGGAAAGCGTGATCTGTGAAAGCTATCTCGGTTTTCTTTGCGACAGCCAGCAACCATATGTCGCTGAGAAAAACTGGACAGTCAATGAGCTTTTCTCCCATCTCGTTGATCGACATAATGCTCAGGTTGAGGAATACAAGCGTTTCAAGGTCGGCACGATCACCGTTACTGACCCGAATAATAATCTGTATGTCGGGATTCAGAGAGACAACACCTGGAAAGTGATTGAAGATAAGCTCATCGGCACACTCGGCGGTGAAATTCAATACCGTATCGAGAGCGACGGCATCTATCTTGATTATCTCGTTAAAATTAGCGCTACAAGAACCACAGCAATCGCGCTGAGCAATAATATGAAGGCCATCAGCAGAGAAAATAATCCGGCGGATTATATATCGAGACTGATTCCCCTCGGGGCAAAACTCACAACCACCAATGCA
>JAQXMV010000034.1 GCA_029013165.1 Oscillospiraceae bacterium
ACATTCGCGGAGGCATGGCCACCAAAGCTAAATATGAAAAGGAACGAGGAAACGCAAACGTGTCACCCCGGGCGGCAACGCCGCCGGGGCGAGGGCGGTAGCCCTCGCTGCCCGCCGCGGCAGCGGCGGGCATGGCGCGCGCGAAAGCGCGCGCTATGCGGCCCCGGCACTGAGCCTTCGGCTCAGTGGCCGGAAAGCCCCGACGGGCTTTCCGGCTGCGGCGCACTGCCGTGCGCCGCCCGGGGCCGCCCCTCCCCCATGCACCCGCTTCCCAGCCGCCGCAAAACCTGCCCGTCACGAAGCAGGCACTGTTTTCCGTGCAGTCCGGATGCTGTCTCCTGTTATTTCAGCGTAATCATATCATAAAAAAGCTAAACTGTAAAGCACTGTCAGCCTTTGGGTGCGGATTTGCAATAGTCTTTCAGACAGCAGATCTCACACTTCGGCCGGCGTGCAATGCAGACCGCACGGCCGTGGAGCACGGCTCTGTGGCAAAAATCATTGCTTTTTTCACCGGGAATGATGGCTTTCAGTTCAAACTCCACCTTCTTCGGGTCTTTCGTGTTGACGAGGCCGAGGAGATTGGTGATGCGGATCAGATGGGTGTCGGCGACGATGGCCGGCTGTTTATAGATGTCGCCCATGATCAGATTGGCGGTCTTGCGGCCGACGCCGGGCAGTGATGTCAGCTTTTCGATGCTGTCAGGAACCTCACCGCCGAAATCATCCCGGATCTTGATGGCCATTTCCTTGATGTCTTTGGCTTTGCTGCGATAGAAGCCGCAGGAATAGATCAGCTTTTCGATGTCGCTGACCTGCGCCTCACAGAGGCTCTCCAGATCGGGATAGCGGCTGAAAAGCGCCGGGGTGACCTTGTTCACTCTTTCGTCGGTGCACTGAGCCGAAAGGCGCGTGGCGATGAGAAGCTGAAGAGGATTTTCCGCTGTGAGTGAGCACAGGGCGTCGGGATATTCTTTTTCCAGAGCTTCCACACAGAGGATCGCTCTTTCTTTTTTCCTCATGATGATCTTCCTTTTCTTTAAATTTATGTTTTAAATTGCGTTGAATTGCGTCTCCAGTGAAAAAGATATTGCTGGGCAATACCCTCCACACCTTTGGTGCAGTCGGGCAGACCGTCGGGATACATTTCTGCCATGATTTTTTTCACCCAGACATCGACGGGGAAGGCCTCGTCTTTTCCGAAGCCGTAAAGCAAGGTACATTCGGCGACTTTGGCACCCACGCCTTTGATCTTCATCAGTTCCTGCCGGGCCTCTTCGATGGGCATGTCCGCTATATTCTCCAGCGACAGCTCACCGCCGTTGAGCTTTTCCACAGCGTCAACGATATATTTAGCGCGGAAACCGGCTCTCAGGGGTGCCAGTTCCTCGACGGTGATACCGGCGAGGTCGCCGGCCGAGGGAAAGGCAAAATCCTCACCGCCGAGATTTTTGCCGAAGGTACGGCAAAAACGGTCGATGATGCCGGCTATGCGCGGAATGTTATTATTCTGCGAGATGATGAAAGAACACAGTGCCTCCCAGGGATCTTGCCGGAGGATCCGGATGCCGTAAAATTCGTCTGTGGCTTTGGAAAGGTTTTCGTCGGCAGAAAAGCCGCCGCAAATTGTTTCATAGTCCCGGTCCATATCGAAGTAGTTCTTCCACAGATCGAGAAAATCCTTTTCCTCGGTGCGGAGAAAGAGGATCTGATCCTCCTGCTGGAGGATATCGGTGATTTTCCCATTGACAACACCATGAAAAGAGCCGTCGGGATTTTTACGCCAACGGAATGCCTGTCCGCAGAAAAGACACCGTTCCATGTGAAGACAGGGAATATCCGTCACGGTGATTCCGTCGCCGCTGATCTTATATTTCATTTTTTACCGTCCTGAATGAAGAATGATTGAGAACTATATTATATACTGAATCGCGATTAAAATCAACAAGTTACATTTTTTCTCATCTGCACCGAAAGGCAAATTGTGAAAATTCCGCTATTGTAAATGCCGCGGCTTTGTGGTATAATAGTGAGCAGTCATCAGATTAGGAGGAATTTTCTTGCGCCTCAAAGCCTATACGGATAAATTCATGAAATACCGCCACCTGCTGCGTGAGCTGGTCATCAAAAAAATCAAGCTCCAATACAGAAACTCTTTTCTGGGTGTGCTTTGGACCTTTTTTCAGCCCCTGCTAACCATGATTGTGTTGACGCTGATTTTCAGCAATCTTTTCGGCAGAGACTCCAAGGCCGTGGTCAACTATCCGGTCTATCTGCTGACCGGCCGTCTGCTCCATGAGTTTTTCACCCAGAGCACAAAAAAAGCCATGAAATCCATCCGGGGCAGTGCCTCGATCATCAAAAAAGTCTATGTGCCGAAATATATCTATCCTTTGTCAGTGGTCATTTCGACCTTTGTCACCTTTCTCATTTCCCTGAGTGTGCTGGCATTGGTCATACTTTTCTTTAATATCGCAAAGAAAGATCCCATTCCCATCGGACCGCATATTCTTTTCGCCGTTGTGCCCATCATCGTTCTGTTCGTTCTGAGTCTCGGCGTGGGTATGTTTCTGGCAACCCTCGATGTCTTTTTCAAGGATATCGAAAACCTTTATGATGTTTTCACCATGCTTCTTTTCTACATCACGCCCATCGTTTACACCGTGGATCGTCTCGGCTTTGAGGAGGGCTCCCTGCCGGCGTTGATTCTCAAGCTCAATCCCATGTACGGCATCATTGATATGTTCCGTGCGGCCATTCTGCACAGCACGGAATTTGCCGCCTATTTTGACATCAGAGCTCTCGTATACTGCTCCTGCTTTGCAGTGGTGATTCTGGCCATCGGCACACTGCTGTTTTACAAAATGCAGGACAAGTTCATTCTGCACATATAAAAACGGAAAGGCGGCAAGGTTTCCCCATGAAAGATTATGCAATTGAAGTAAATCATGTCAGTATGCTTTTTCGTCTGAACAAGCAGAGAGTCGACAGTGCCAAGGAATATTTCATCAGGCTGGTCACCAAAAAGCTCAGCTACACGGAATTCTGGGCGCTGAAAGATGTTTCTTTCAAGATTGCCAAAGGTGAAAGAGTCGGCGTAATGGGCTTCAACGGAGCCGGCAAGAGCACCCTGCTCAAGGTTATTGCCGGCGTGCTCAAGCCGACCATGGGCAGTGTCAAGGTCAGCGGCACCGTCGCGCCCATGCTGGAGCTGGGCGCGGGCTTTGACCCCAACTATACCGGCAAGGAAAACATCTATCTTTACGGCACCACCATGGGCTTTTCGAGGAAGTTTATCGAAGAGAAGTACGACGACATCGTCGAGTTTTCCGAGTTAGAGGAATTTATCGACGCGCCGCTGAAAAGCTATTCTTCGGGCATGAAATCCCGTTTAGGCTTTGCCATCGCCACCGCGGTGAAGCCGGATATTCTCATTCTTGACGAGGTTCTCAGCGTCGGAGACGCGGCCTTCAAGGAAAAGAGCGAGCAGCGGATCATGGACATGATGGAGGACGGCGTCACGGTGCTGTATGTTTCCCATTCCACGGACAGAATCAGAAAGCTCTGTAACAAGGCCATCATTCTGACGAAAGGTCAGGTGGTCGCCTGGGGCGAGGCCGATGAAATCTGCGACATCTATACGGAAATGGTCAACAGCAAATAAAGAACGGCAGGAAAGCGGCGGAGCTGATTCGCCGCGACTGCGCTGCAGACGAAAAGAACACCGTGACCGGGGAAATATATTTTGATCGGTCACGGATTTTTTTGCTTTATATCTTGACAACGCACAATTATTATGGTAATATACTTTGGTATTCGAGATATGCGCTGTTAGCTCAGCTGGATAGAGCGTTTGGCTACGGACCAAAAGGCCAGGGGTTCGAATCCCTTACAGCGCGCCACGAAAAAGCCCTTTTATCCTTTGGGATAAAAGGGCTTTTTCAATGAAATAAATCCCTTGCGGGATTTGTGAAATAACGCTTCGCGTTATGAAATAGCTATCGCTATGAAATACGCTGCGGCG
>JAQXMV010000035.1 GCA_029013165.1 Oscillospiraceae bacterium
GCTGGGCCAATGCGAAAGCGCCGAAGAAGTGACGAAACTGCTCTACAGCAAAGACGGTCTCGGACTGAATATATATCGTTATAATATCGGCGGCGGCTCCAAACAGAATCCTGACTCACGGCTGAATCCGGCTTCGTCAAGAAGTACGGAGAGCTTTCTGGTTTATAATGAGCAGACCGGAGAATATGAATACGACTGGAACGCTGACGCCGCGGCACAGAAGATACTCAAAATGTGCCTGAGCTACGGCTGTATTGACACCGTTGTCCTTTTCGCAAATTCTCCGCATTATTCCATGTGCGTCTCCGGTCAGGCAAGCGGCGGACTGGAGCCGGCGCAGAGCAACCTGAAAAAGGAATGTTACGATGATTATGTCAACTATTTTCTTGATATTACCGAGCATTTTATTGACATGGGCATTCCGGTGAAATATATCAGCCCCATCAATGAGCCTCAGTGGGATTGGGGCGGCGACTGGGTCGGTCAGGAGGGCTGTCATTATGAGATTGACGAAGCTATTGCGCTGTATCGTCTGTTCGCTCAGGAAATCAAGGCCAGAAATCTTGATGTAAAGCTGTCGGGACTGGAAAGCGGCCAGGTGGGCGAGCACGCCATGGAGTGTATCGACAGGCTTTATGCTGACGAGGAAATCAGCAGTGTTCTCGGAACCTATGCTTACCACAGCTATTGGACAGATCGTGATTTTGCTCTGAAAAAAGCCTTCGGCGAATACATAAAAATTCAGCACCCGAAAACCGAGCTGGAAATGAGTGAGTGGTGCGAGCTGCCCTGCAGGCACACCGTTGACGACATTGAGGGTGCCCTGCTGATGGCAAGAACCATCAGCGAGGATGTTACCCTGACCGGTGCGAATTCATGGACCGCCTGGGTCGGCGTGAACGAGGGCGGAGAATATGCCGATTCTATGATCGCCGTGGGAGATAACTACAATAATTATACGGTTGCGAAGCGTTACTACGCCATGGCGCATTTCGCAAAATTCGTTCCTGTTGGCAGTCATGCTGTGGATTTCAGGATTTCTGCCCCGGATATTACGGGAGAAAAAGCATGGTGGAAGCAGACCATTGACGAAAAAGAATACGATGTTTATCTGATTGAAAACAAGCTCAATGTTTCGGCTTTCAGAACACCCGAGGGGGACTATGTGTTGGTTCTCGTCAACGAGGGAAATGAGAAAACCCTCAGTTTCAATATGCTCGGGTATAACATGAAGGTTTACACCACTGACAGCGAAAAGAATCTGGAGCTGACCGCAGAGGGTAAAGGACATGAAAGAGTCAAAATCGGAACCCAAAGCATAACGACCCTGGTATTCAGCCGATAATATTTTGTGCCGCAGGCTCACTGCTTGCGGCACATTTGATGTTACATTGCGTTTCATTTCCCCAAACAGTGACGATTTTTTACTTTTATAAACAAACAGTAAAGCGCAATCGGAAAAATAAATGGTTATTTTTGACTTGAAAAAAGAGGGGAAAGTGATATAATTATGGTTAAAAGATTCGACGAGAGGTGATGAAATGAAATGGAATATTATCGGTGCGGTTCTGGCTTTCGCGGCAGGTATACTCGTTGCCGCCGCTTCTTATTTGGTTTCCAGAAATGTACTGATAAAAAAGGCAGATAAATTGTCCGTCGTCTCGGTTGTCCGGCAGGTTCTGCAGATTTGTTATCTTGCGGCCGTGCTTGTCCTTTCTAAGGTATTTCAGCTAAATGCCGTCTATACCTTGGTAGGGGCCGTCCTGGGCATGACACTGCCGATGTTTTTCTTCACCAAAATGCTGCTCAAAGTAAACGAGGGCATTTCCGTAAAAGAATCCGGAAAGGAGGATGATGAGCGTGGGTGAAGGATCCGAAGTACTATTCCGTCTCTTCGGTGTTCTTGATGTAACCGGTGAGGTCATCGTGATGTGGGCTATGCTTCTGATCATTGCCGTGATTTCATTTGTTGCCGGAAAAAAGCTCAAAGAGAGACCGGGCAAGTTTCAGAATGTCATCGAAACCGCCGTGGAGTATCTCGACAACTTCTTTACAGACAGTCTCGGCAAAGAGAAAGCAAGAAAGAACTTTACTTTCCTCGGTTCGCTGTTTATTTTCATAATCGTGTCGAACTATTCCGGATTTATCCCGGGGGTTGGCTTAACGCCTTACGCTAAGGCGCCGACCTCAAGCCTTTCCGTTACGGCGGCCTTAGGTGTCATTACCTTTGTGTTTCTCCTTATATCCGGCCTCAGACGGGGTGTGAAGCACTATTTCAAGCGATTTATTACGCCGATGGCTCTGATGCTGCCGCTGCTTGTTCTCGATGAGTTTATCAAGCCTGTCTCTTTGGCTCTGCGACTTTACGGTAACATTTTCGGTGAGGAGACAGTCACCGAGGAGCTTTATAACATTTTTCCCATCGGAGTTCCCGTCATTATGATGGTTCTCTCACTTTTGTTCTGCGCCCTGCAGGCAGTCGTATTCACCATGCTGGTGTCCATTTATCTGGACGAAGTAACAGAATAACAATTTTTAATCAAAGGAGTATATTACCATGACAGATTCAGCAATTATCGCACTCGCAGCCGCACTCGCAATCGCATTCAGCACCCTCGGTCCTGCAATCGGACAGGGTCTCACGGCAAAGGCCGCCATGGAGGGTATCGCCCGTCAGCCGGAAGCCTCCAAAGACATCCGTTCCAATCTGATTGTTTCTCTTGCCCTGATGGAAGCACTGACCATCTACGGTTTGCTGATTGCATTTATGCTTATTTCGAAAATCTGATTTGAATTTAGGTGAATCACAATGAACATACAGGTTTCAGTATTAATATGGACTGTGATTTGCTTTCTTCTTCTGATGCTGATTTTACATTTCTTGCTTTTTAAGCCGGTGCTGAAAGTACTTGACGAGCGAAAAGCCCGCATCCAAAAGGCTCAGGAAAAGAGCGAGACCATTTCTGCGCTTCAGCAGGAGCATGAGCAGCGCAGAGAGCAGCAAAAGATCGAATACATCGAGAAACGCAAGGATGAAGCGAAGGCAATCGCCAATAACATTCAGTCCGAAGGAAAAAAGCAAATTGAAGCCACCCAGCGTCAGCGCCAGCAGCAGGCTGAAGAGTACCGCAAGCGGATCACCCAGGAGTATGAGGATATTATTAGTCAGGTTTCTCCGAAGATGGAAACGGCGGCGGCCATTTTTGCCAAAAATTTAATCTCTCACAGGATTTGATAGTATGGAAATACAATATGTAATTATTAATTTTATTCTTCTTGCT
>JAQXMV010000036.1 GCA_029013165.1 Oscillospiraceae bacterium
TGTGCCTTGTCGCCGGCGACAAGGCCGATGGTGCCGATGCCGCAGTAGGCATCGAGCACCGTTTCTTTGCCGGTTAACCCGGCAAAGTCGATGGCTGTATTGTAGAGCTTTTCCGTCTGCACGGGATTGATCTGATAAAAAGACTTGGCGGAGATCCGGAAACGCTTGGAACAGAGAATGTCCTCGATATAGCCGTTGCCGAAAAGCACCGTTTCCTTTTGGCCGAGAACCAGACTGGTTTTTCCGCTGTTGATGTTCCAGATCAAAGTCGTGATCTCCGGATGAAGACCCAGCAGCTCACTGACAAAGGCATTCTTGCCGGGAAAAACATGACTGCCGGTCACCAACACCACCATGACTTCTCCTGTGGCAAAGCCCCGCTTTACCAGAACATGGCGCAGAAAGCCGCGGCCCGTGTCCTCATTGTAGGCGGTGAGACGGTGCTTGGGCAAAAGCCCCCGGATGTCCGTGATGATCTTGTCTGCCGTCTGATCTTCCAAAAGGCAGGTGTCCACCGGAACAATGTGATGGCTGGAGGACTGATAAACACCCGAAATGATCTTGCCCCGATGAAACCCGAAAGCGGCCTGCACCTTGTTGCGATAATACCGGGGATCCTCCATGGGGATAATCTCACGGACACGGCCAAAGCGGCCAAGGTGCTTGATCGCCTTGGCCTGCTTGTAGCTGAGCTGTTCCCGATAGGTCATATTCTGAAGCTGACAGCCGCCGCACTTTTTATAAAGCGGACAGCCGTTTCCCTTGCCTGCTCTTTTACCGTTTGTTTCTTTCAAATGAAAGCGCTCCTTTTCTCAGAGCTTCACGCCGGAATAGCGCTTGACCATTCTGCGAATGGCAAAACGCAGACCGATCACGGTCAGAAGCGCACAGAGGGCGGCGATGGGTTCACCTTGTTTTTTCATGTTGAATCCTTCCTTTCTTGGACGGTGTTTACAGAATAATGGAATAGGAATAATCGTAGTCTCTGTCGGTCTTGTTTTTGTGCTCCTCGAGGGTATGGGCGCCCCAGCTGTCATAGCCGCCGACACCCATTTGTCTGCAGACGGCTCTGATGTAAAGACGGTCGCTTTCAGGCAGTTCAAAGGCGTGAGGAGCCTGCTCCAGTTCTTCGGCAGTGTATGGAGAAACATTCAGCTCGATTGCACTGTCAGCTTCAATGGTCAGTTTCTTCTGCGAGCCTTTGATTTCGGCCACTCTGACACCGGTTCTCTCCCCGTACTCCTGAGGCTTGAGATAAGGCACGAAAAGGTCTTTGATTTTCGTCTCGTAACAGCCGATGTCGGCGCTGTAATACCGGTCGATATAGTTCTCGTGGGGACCTCTGCCGAGATAACGCAGAGTATCGTATTCGTTTTTCACCGGAATCAACATGGAAACTTCGGGAATTTCAGACAGTGACGGATCCGGAGAGAAATGATAGTCGATGTGTATGCCCTTGCTGCCAATCGTGTATAGAATCTTTCCGCGGCAGCCGGGCTGGGTGTGTATGTAGGTGTTGACTTCAACGGTAACCCGGTCTCCGAGGTTCTTCACTGCTTCAATGCCCATCCAGGCGTAATCCCCTGCCTTGCGCCACTGGGCGCAGCGAACCTCCTGCTTGCTGCCCCTGTCATTGTCTGTCAGGGCGCGCCAGAAGTTCAGACGAATCTCTCCGGCGAGGATCTCCTCGCCTTTCTTTTTAATGGAATAGATGGCGCCGTTTCTGCGGGAAAAAGATACCTCCAGGTCTCCGCCGTAAACACAGATCGTACCGTAGTTCTTTTTAATTTCCATTTTTTCCGCCGTAAGGTCGGTCTTATTCCGCTTGAATTCATTGATCACAAACTGCTGACGGGCGATCTTGTGACCGGCTTTCGCCCAGGGCAGAGACTGTCTGAGCTCAAACATCAGGTTCAGATACCATTCCTCACGCAGACTCACATGGACGCCCAGATCCAGGATCTTGCTTTCGCCGGGCTTGATGTCGGCAATGATATCACCGCTTGCCGCCACCTTGTTTTTGCAGATGGCCTGCCAGTGGAGATTAAAAACATTGAGATTGGTGAAAAGAAAATCATTGGTGATTTTGATTTTGCCTTTTGCGGCGTCGACGGCCGTGAATCTCACATTCTGATAAAGACGCTTCATCTCTAAAATCTTCGGTGACAGGCTTCTGTCAGCAAAGACCAGACCGTTGCCGCAGAAGCTGCCGTCATGGGTGATCTCTCCGCTGTCGCCGCCGTAGCCGATGAAAGAGGTACCGTCATCTTTTTGGATGCGCACACCCTGATCGACGAAGTCCCAGACAAAGACGCCGAAAAAGCTCTTGTAACGATCCATAAGCTCCAGATATTTTTCGTTTCCGCCGCAGGAATTGCCCATGGCATGAGAAAACTCGCAGAGCATCCAGGGCTTTTCGGGATGCTCCTTCATGTCTCTTTCCAGATCCCAGGGCTTCGGATACATCTGGGAATAGACATCGGTGACATTCTTGTCAAAGTCGAAATGCTCCTTGTCCCAGATGGATTCGTAATGGACCGGACGGGAGGGATCGACCCTGTGGAGATAGTCGTGCATTTTCAGGAAATTTTCGCCGCCGCTGCACTCGTTGCCCAGGGACCAGATGATGATGCTGGGGTGGTTCTTGTCACGCTCATAAAGGGCGGTGATTCTGTCCATGCAGGAGGGCAGCCATTCCTCTCTGCCGTCAGGCAGCAGAGGCGTGTCCTCACCCATGAAACGGGTACCGTGAGTTTCCAGGTTGTTTTCGTCAATAACATAAAGGCCGTATTCATCGCACAGATCGTACCAATAACTGCTGTTGGGATAGTGGGAGGTACGCACGGCGTTGATATTATGCTGTTTCATGATCAGAATATCCTGCAGCATCATTTCCCGGGTCACGGCTCTGCCGGTGTCGCAGGAAAATTCGTGGCGGTTGGTGCCCTTGAGCAGGAGGCGTTTGCCGTTGAAATAGAGGACACTGTCCTTGATCTCTATATGCCGGAAGCCGGTTTTGCAGCTGACATATTCCAGATGCTCGCCGCTTTGATCTCTGACGCAGAGCACCACGGTGTAAAGATAGGGATCCTCCGCACTCCAGGGACGGATAAAGGGCAAAGTGGCTGACAGCTCTGCTTCACTGCCGCCGCTGACGGTGACGCAATCGGTGGCCACAATGGCGCCGTCGGCGTCATAAACCGTCATTTCCGCCTCGGTGTGCTCCGTCTCTTTTCCGAGACGAAGCAGGGTTTCGATCTTGCCCTGTTTACATGCCGGTGTATCGGGCAGGGCTTTGACGGTGAAGTCGGCCACATACTGCTCATGGGTGGTATAGAGATAAACCTCCCTGAAAATGCCGGCCAGACGGAAGAAGTCCTGATCTTCCATCCAGCTGCCGGTGCACCAACGGTAAACCTCAACGGCAAGGGTGTTCTCGCCCTCGGTGAGGTAAGGCGTCAGATCAAATTCACTGCTGCGGAAGGTTCCCTCGCTGTAGGCGATGCGCTGACCGTTGATATAAAGATAATAGGCCGATTCCACACCCTCAAAGCAGACAATGACTCTGCCCTTGGCAAAGCCGGCAGGGAGGGTGAATTTTTTGATGTAACAGCCCACGGGATTATATTCGGTGGGCGCATAGGGAGGATCCGGCTCCTGAATTTTCTCCCAGGGATACTGCACATTGGCATAGATGGGATAATCATAGCCGAGGCACTGCCATGACGAGGGCACCGGAATGCTGTCCCAGTCAGAGGCGTCAAAATCGGGGTTCTGGAAAGTCAGCGACTTTTCACTGTAATTGCTGAAAAGGCGAAACTTCCACTGACCGCACAGATCATAGCGGCGGCCGGAAGCAGTGCGCTCCCCTTTCTTGGCTTTGTCGCGGTTTTCATAGGGTATAAATGTGGCTCTTGAGGGCAGGCGGTTGACGCCGGTGATCTCCGGCCGGTTCTGCCATTCATTGAAGCCGTCTGTTATGTTTATCATTGCCTTTCTCCCTTTTGTTCAAACTATGTAAAGTATTGCTTTATTTCAGGTTGACCTTGTGTTCCATGATATAGCCCGTGGCGAAAAGCAGTCCCAGGGCGATGATTCCGGAAAAAATCGTTCCGCCGACGCCGTAGGAAAGAAGCACATTCTCCACCTCAAACATATTTTTGAAAGCGAAGAACACCCTGTCCGTGGCCACATTAAAGGTCAGCGGCAGTGCCTCGGTGAGCTTGTTGCCGATACTGCTTGTCAGGAAGAAAACACCGAAAAAGACCAGTCCGCCGAAGAGCTTCGGATGAGACTGCAAAGGCCGTGTATTGGCGACAGTGACGCTGAAATAGACAAAACCCACATAGGTGAGAATAGTGAGTATAGCAAGCAGGGCAACCATCAGAACCACCTGAATCAGGACAGCCTTGGAGGGCAGCAGTTCCATCAGTCCGCTGACGGCGAAAACGCCCATGATGCTGTCGAGCATACCCTCGGACTTATCCTTGGCATAAAGGAAAATCAAAAGGTAAGTGGCCGCCATAATGAGAAAGCTGACGACAATCCACAGAAAGGACACGATGACCTTGGAAAGCAACAGCGTACTGCACTTGACGGGGAGGGTAAAGGTGAGATAGCCCTGTCTGCCGTAAAGGGTGTCATAGAAATTTTTGATCACGGAAACCAGCGTGACAACAACGGAGGCGATGCCCGCCACATAGAGAGCAAAACATCCGGTGACGCCCAGCCATGTGGAATTGGCGATCAGGGCAATGCCCGTGATCAGGGCAAAAATCGCCGTCACGCCGTAAATGACCATCGTATAGCGGGCGGAGTGTTTGATCTCGTATTTGAGCAGTTTACCAAGCATAGCTGAATACCTCCTTAAAGACCTCTTCGACGGTCTTTCCTTTTTCCCGGATCTCGTCCACATGAGAGTTGACGATGACCTTGCCCTGACTGATCATGAGCACGCGATCAAAGATTCTTTCCACATCGTTGATCAGATGGGTGGAAATCAGAACGCTGGCGTCCTTGGCATAATTATTCATGATCAGATCGAGTATGGCGCTTCGCGCCGCCGGATCCAGTCCACCCAGAGGTTCGTCGAGAATATAGAGCTTGGCTCTGCGGCACATCACGAGGATCAGACTGAGCTTTTCCTGCTGACCCTTGGACATGGTCTTGAGTCTCTGATGGGGGTCAAGGCCGAATTCCGTGACCATGGAGATGGCCTTATCCTTATCAAAATCCTCATAAAAATCGGCAAAGTAGCTGATGGCGTCAGTGGGCTTCATCCAGTCGGGAAGATAAGATTTGTCCGGCAGAAAAGCCACGATGCTTTTGGTGTGGACGCCCGGTTCCTCATTGTCGATCCGGACCATGCCGTTGTGATCCTTGATCAGACCTGTCAATATTTTGATCAGTGTGGTTTTGCCGCAGCCGTTGGGGCCCAGCAAACCGACAATAGAGCCCTCTTCAATGGAAAAGGAAACATTGTCGAGAACGACTTTTTTACCGTAGGACTTATTAAGGCCCTCGACCTGAATAATGTTAGACATAATAATCACCTTTCGGATTTCGTTTGATTTATCTTTCAGACTGTTCCGCCGGAAGCGGAGACATTATCTTTCTGACAGGAAGAGTGAGGCCGCGCTCCACAGGAGCTTCAGGCCAATGATCACAAAGGGGTTAAACAGGGCGGAAACATCGAGAAGCACCGCCATAATCAATGCGGCAAAAGCGATGATCTGTCCGGCCACATGGAGCCAGAGCAGAAACTTGTCCTTGACGCACATCTCATGGGCGCCCACAGCGAGGGCAAAAACGCCTTTTTTCCGCGTAACGCAAATCAGGGAGTTTTCCGTGCGCATGGAACGGTTGAGGCGATATTCCTGCATAATTTCTCTGCCGTGAGCCGAAAGGAGCTTGACACAGGAGACATCACTGCCGAGCTTGGCGGCGATCATCGCCTCGGAAAAGGCCGGCTCCTTTGAAGTCAGCAGCAGAATCAGACCGGACTTAGCAAAACCGACGGCTCCCCGGCGTGCCGGGGGAATCACGCTGTAAGCGGCAAGAAAGGTGGCGCAGATTTCTCCGTCAACGGCGAGATACATGGCACATTTTCCTGCGGCGTAGGCTTTTTCCTCTTTCTTTGACGGTGCGGCGATATCATGCTTGAGGAGGATTTTTCTGCCGCCGAGAAGCACATCTCGGCCGGCCACTGTGGCGCGATAGCCGAGACCGGGCATAAAGGTGAGATCCTCCGCCTCCGGCAGAGAGCCGTCCAGGCTCTGCTCAAAATCATCGAAACAAGCCGAAAGCATGGAGCCGCTGTCCTTGAGGACGGAAGCGGCCAGCACAGCCGCGTCGTTTCGGCTCAGCGGCGCGCCGCGAACCGTACGGAAACGGGAAACATTGACGGTGAAAATATCGCTGATATCCATGGCAACAGCCGTGGCACCGTCCATCAACAGCAGGCCGTCAAAGGCAGTTACGGCGGCGCCGGAAAGCTGCAGGCGCCTGTTGGCGCGCAGCATAAATGCGCATCTGGCCGTTTCACACAGAGAGCTGCCGCAAAGGCACAGACAGCAGACGATGGCCATGACGAAGAAAGCGGCGTCACGGGTTCTGGCGGCTAAAATAATGCCGGTGATGACGGCGGCAACAATGACGCTGACATTGAGGAAGCTGAAAAACCGAACCTCCCCCTGTCTCTGTCCCATGTCGCCGTTGAGGCCGCTGATGGTTTCGGCTTTGGCGCAATAGAGCACCTTTTCCCTGCCCTTTTTGGTCAGTCCTCCGGCGAGAATATCACAGTCGCTTTTGGTCTCCACGGGATGAATACTGGTAATGCCGCGGCTTTTCGCCACCAGGGCAATATTAGCAAGAGCTGTTTTGGATTTGAGCATACGGTTGAGAGTGGCGGCCGCAAAGGCGAAAACACCGAAAACCGTATATATTTTCATACCCGGCTGTCCCACCGCCGAAAGAGCCACGGTGACGGCGTCCTGAATGAGCAGGAAAACCAGCAGCAGGATCAGAGCCGTGTCGCTATTGGGACGGAAGGTGCGCAGAGAATGAAAGGCGCTGACAAGGCTGTCATAGGCCGCGCCGGCAGAAGCCAGCAAAACCACAGCGTTCAGCAGGCCATAAACCGCCGCCTTTTTGGCAAAGAGAAACTCGAGAGGATTGCCTGCGGCATAAAATGACGGCAGGAAGTAAAGCACCGCCGCGGCAACAAACAAGACGCCCTGAAGAATCAGACGGTTTTTTTCGCTTTTATATTCCCGTAAAAGGCTGTTGCTTTTTTCTTTCGCCGCCATGAGCAGTTCCTCCCTTTTTCGCTTTTTCGCTTTGTCTATCATATCGTCGGCACTTTTTCCGTCGCCGTGAAAAACGCCTTTTTTCTTTTTCTTTTCGGATCTTTCCACGGCCTGGAAAATATCCTCGCCGTCGCGCACAGACACTCTGTCGGCAACATTACCCTTACCCTCACCGCTGGGTACGGCTTCCAGCAGGGTCTTGTCGGAGGCTTTTTTGGAAAGCACGCGGAAATTCTGCATGAACTTTTTCCGGTTCTTGTCCGGCTTGCCGGCAGTGTCGAGATAGGTCTCGTACTGATGATATTCCTCGGGGAGATTTTCGTCGGCGAAGTTGCTTTGTTCGATTGCTTCTTCATTTTGAAATATCTCCGGCGAATCCGAGGAGGAAATGGGCTTGATGCCCAGAGAAAGCAGCAGCTCATCAAAGTTTCCCACGAGCTCACTGCCGCCGAGATTTTCCGCCTGTGCAGAGGAAAATACGCCGCCGAAAGCGGAATCGGTTTCCCTTTCCGGCTCCTCCCGGGCAATATCCCCGGCGGTGACGGCTTTCTCGGACGGAGACTGCGGCACCGTGTCCTCGGCAGAGGGCTCCTCTGCCCGGATGGCCGCCTCGTCCTCACCGAGAGGCTGATTGATTATTTCTGACATTTTTGCTATGTCCTTTCCGTTGTGTTCTTAGCCGAAGCTTCGGATCAGTTTTTCGGCTGTTTTGCCGGCAGACCGAGCCGCTGGCGCGCCACCTCATACATCATGACGCTGGCGGCAACGCTGGCATTGAGAGAGGTGATTTTTCCCCTCATGGGCAGAGAAAGCACGAAATCGCTCTTTTCCTTGACAAGGCGGCTGACGCCCCTGCCCTCGGAGCCAACGATTAATGCCACGCCACCGGAAAAATCCGTCTGACACCAGGGCTGACCGTCCATGTCGGCGCAGTAAATCCACAGGCCGCGGTCTTTCAGCTCTTCGAGAGTCGAGGCGATATTGCCCACTCTTGCCACGGGGACATATTCCACGGCTCCTGCCGAAGCCTTGCCCACCGCCCAGGTCAGGGAGGCATTTCTGCGCTTGGGGATAATGACGCCGTGGGCGCCGGTGCACTCCGCCGTGCGGATAACGGCGCCGAGATTGTGGGGATCCTCCAGTTCATCACAGACGATGATAAAGGGCTCTTCGCCTCTTTCGGCGGCGAGAGCAAAGATATCGTCCACGCTGGCATATTCATGGGCGGCGGCATAGGCCGCAACGCCCTGATGGTTGCCCTGACCGCACATGAAATCCAGCTTCTTTTTGTCGACCTCTTTGACGACGATGCCTTTTTCTTTACATTCGGCGATGATTCTGCCGACGGAGCCGTTTCTTTCCCCTCTGACAACCAGTAAGGTGTCGATGGCTCTACCGTTTCTCAGGGCCTCACTGACGGCATTTCTGCCGATGATCAGATCGTTATTTTCTCTTTCGTTTGTCTTTTCCATAATAATATATATCTCCGTGGGGATGAAATACCCGGCAGCTTCCCGCAGAAGCAAAACACCGGGGAAAATATGCTTATAATCTGATAAATTATAACACAGGGAGAAATAAATTTAATTACCGTCAAGAATTATAATCAACTCGGCGCAATATATAAAAAAATAATTTTTCTCCCAAACAGATTTACAGGAAAAAAATTGCAAAATCACTTGAAACTTCGCCGGAATATTGGCATAATATTTGAGGAAAAAACGAGCAGGAGAGGAAAGGTATGATTTTCAAAAAGAGCAAGGAATTTTCTTCAAGCTATGATTATATGATCGTCGGTCTGGGCAATCCCGGCAGACAGTATGAGAGCACCCGGCACAACACGGGATTCATTTGCCTGGATATGCTGGCGGAAAAATACGGCATCAGCGTCAAAAAGCTGAAATTCAGGTCACTGCTCGGTGACGGCAGAATCGCAGACAAAAAGTGTCTTTTGCTCAAGCCGCAGACCTTCATGAACCTCAGCGGTGAGGCCGTGCGTGACGCCGCCGAGTTTTATAAAATCCCGCCGGAAAATATCATCGTGATCTTTGACGATATCAGCCTCGAGCCCGGCAAGCTGCGGATCCGCCGCAAGGGCAGCGACGGCGGCCATAACGGCATGAAGAATATCATTTATCATCTTCAGAGCGACAACTTCCCGAGGATCAAGGTGGGCGTGGGCGCCAAACCGAACCCGGAATATGACCTGGCAGACTGGGTGCTGTCCCGCTTCAGTACCGGTGAAGCCAAGCTGATGAAGCAGGCGGCACAGGAGGCTGTCAGCGCCGTGGAATATATTGTCGGCGGCGATATTGACAAGGCGATGAACTGCTTTAATTCATGAGAAGAGGCGGCCGGGTATTTCCCGAATCCGCCTCGCTTTTCGGCTCTTAAGGCTGAAAGCATTTACCGATCCGTCCCGGGAGAGAGCACAGAGAAAGGCTCTCTCCCTTTTTCTGAAAAAAATCCCCCATACCTATTGAAATTTACCATGAAATTTGAGATAATATACTGAATTAGAGTAACTCGTAAGGAGGGTTCCTTTTGAACGACAACGCAAAGCTGGCGGAGCTTTTGTTCCCGGATATACAATCAACGCCCGAGGAATTGGAGGAGCGCTTTCCCCTGCGCACACTCCCTCAGGGCGCCAGAGTGACGCGCTTCGCGCCCAGCCCCACAGGATTTCTGCATATCGGCGGACTTTTCGCCGCCCTGATCTCCAAGCTCAACGCTCAGACCACCGACGGTGTGTTTATTCTGCGCATTGAGGACACTGACAAAAAAAGAGAGATCACAGACGGCGTCAGTGAGATCATCAAGGGCCTTGAGGCCTTCGGCATCGTCATCGACGAGGGCGTCATCGGCTTCCGGCAGGAAAAGGGCAGCTACGGCCCCTATCAGCAAAGCCACCGAAAGGAAATCTATCAGACCGTTGCCAAGCGACTGGTGGAACAGGGCATGGCTTATCCCTGCTTCTGCTCCGAGGAGGAACTGAATCAGATCCGTCAGAAACAGGAGGAGCAGGGCTGTGACATCAAGGGCTACCACGGCGCCTGGGCTGCCTGCCGCGACCTCACCTTTGAGCAGCAGAAAGCCCTCATTGAGGAGGGTAAAACCTATACCCTGCGACTTCGTTCTCCCGGAAAAGAGGACGGCAGAATCACCTTCGACGACCTGATCAAGGGCAAAATCGAAATGCAGGAAAATGTTCAGGATGTGGTGCTGCTCAAAACCGACGGTATACCCACCTATCACTTTGCTCACGCCGTAGACGATCATTTCATGCGTACCACCCATGTCATCCGCGGCGACGAGTGGATCTCCAGCGTTCCGCTGCACATCCAGCTTTTCAAGGCCTGCGGCTACCGCGCCCCGAAATATGCGCACATATCCCCCATCATGAAGGAGGACAACGGCGGAAAACGCAAACTCAGCAAGAGAAAAGACCCCGAGGCCGCCGTGACCTATTACGCCGAAAAGGGCTATCCCAAGGAAAGCGTACTGGAATATCTTCTGACTCTTGCCAACTCCAACTTCGAGGAATGGCGCAAGGCCAACCCCAAAGAGCCCCAGAGCAAATTCCCCTTTAACCTGAAAAAGATGAGCGTCAGCGGCGCCCTCTTTGACCTGGCGAAGCTCCGGGATGTCAGCAAAAATGTCATCTCCCTTTTCTCCGCCGAGGCCGTTTACGAGGGCACCTGTCAGTGGGCGAAAACCTATGACAAAGAGTTTTACGATATACTCTCCGGAGATCCGGCCTATTCCCTTGCGATCCTTGCCATCGACAGGGATACGCCCAAGCCCCGAAAAGACATCGCCTGCTTCAGCGAAGTCAGGGACTATGTCAGCTATTTCTTCGAGGAGCCTCAGGATCTCACCGAACAGATGCCGGAGAACATTTCAGCGGACATGGCAAAAGAAATCCTCGAAGCCTATCTTTCGGCATATAACCCTGCCGATAACAAGGACGAGTGGTTTGCCCGGATCAAGGCTCTGTGCGAGCCCCTGGGATACACCCCCAATGTCAAGGAATACAAGAAAAATCCCGAAAGCTATAAAGGTCATGTGGGCGATGTGTCTTCGGTTATCCGAATTGCCGTCACCGGCAGAAGAAACACCCCGGATCTGCATGCCGTTATGAATATCCTGGGCGAAGAAAAGGTGCGCGCAAGACTCACCGCCGCCCTCGAATATTTTTCACGATAACCCCAAAGGAAAGGAAAAGGATCATGGAAGAAGAGATCAAATCATCTAATTTTATCCACGACTTCATTGACGAGGATCTTGAAAAGGGCGTTTATGACCATGTTCAGACCCGCTTCCCCCCGGAGCCTAACGGCTATCTGCACATCGGTCATGCCAAAGCCATACAAATCGACTTCAGCACCGCAGAAAAATACGGCGGCACCTGCAATCTGCGTCTGGACGACACCAACCCCTCCAAGGAGGATGTGGAATATGTGGACGCCATCAAGGAGGATATCCTCTGGCTGGGCTACAAATGGGACAAGGTGCTCTACGCCTCCAGCTATTTCGATTTCATCTATGAATGTGCCGTCAAGCTCATCAAGCTGGGCAAGGCCTATGTGTGCGACCTGAGCGCCGACGAGATCCGCGAATACCGCGGCACTCTCACGGAGCCGGGCAAAAACAGTCCCTATCGTGACAGAAGCATCGAAGAGAACCTGGAGCTTTTCCAGAGAATGACCGACGGCGAATTTCCCGACGGCACCAGAGTGCTCCGGGCCAAAATCGACATGGCCTCCCCCAATATCAATATGCGCGATCCGGTCATTTACCGCATCGCCCATGTCAGCCATCATCAGACCGGCGACAAATGGTGCGTTTATCCCATGTATGATTTTGCCCACCCCATTTCCGACACCAGAGAGGGCGTTACCCATTCCCTCTGTTCGCTGGAGTTTGAAAACCACAGACCTCTTTATGACTGGGTACTGCGGGAACTGGGCTTCGAGCAGCCCTCCCGTCAGATCGAGTTTGCCCGCCTCAACCTCAACTACTGCCTGACCAGCAAGCGCAAATGCCTGCAGCTTGTCAACGAGGGCATCGTGGACGGCTGGGACGACCCGAGAATGGTGACCATCTGCGGCATGCGCAGAAGAGGCTATCCTGCCGAAGCCATCCGTGACTTCATCAACCGCGTGGGCGTTTCCAAGGCTTATTCCGTGGTGGATTACGGCCTGCTGGAAGCTTGCGTCAGGGACAACCTCAACCGCAACGCCCCGAGAGCAATGGCCGTTTTGCGGCCCCTCAAGGTCATCATCGACAATTATCCCGATGATCTGGTGGAGGAAATTGAGCTTCCCGTCAATCAGGACCGGCCGGAAATGGGCACCAGAACCACCCGTTTCTCCAAGGAGCTCTATGTAGAGCAGGAGGACTTCATGGCGGAGCCGGTGAAAAAATATTTCCGTCTCTTCCCCGGCAATGAAGTTCGTCTGAGAGGCGCCTACTTCGTCAAGTGTGTCGGCTACGACACCGACGACAAGGGCAATGTCACGGCAGTCCACTGCACCTATGATCCCGAGAGCAAGGGAGGCAACTCCCCCGACGGCCGCAAGGTCAAGGGCACGCTCCACTGGGTCAGCGCCAAAAACTGCATTGACTTTGAGGCAAGGCTTTATGACCGCCTTTTCCTCAATCCGAACCCCTCTGACGAGTCCAAAGGTTCTTTCAAAGACAATCTCAACCCGGATTCCCTGACGATTCTTTCCGGCTGCAAGCTGGAGGACGGCATCGGCGAGCTCAAGGTCGGCGACACTTTCCAGTTTATGAGACAGGGCTACTTCTGTCTGGACACCACCTCGGCGCCCGGAAAGCCGGTATTCAACAGAACCGTTGACCTAAAATCCTCTTGGAAATAAATTAGGGTGAAAAGGAGTTAAATGAAATGAAAATTGCATACCGAATTATAACCCCGATCCTTGCGGTCGGCGCAGTGGTTATGGGATTTTTCCTGAATCTGTTTTATTTCGCCATAGGCGGCGCCTCCGACGAGCTTTCCTCTCTGGTTCAGCTTGCGGAAATGTTCAATGTCTCAACAAAGTATGAGTTCTCCGCCTATGACCTCATCCAATTACTGGCCAACTCAAAGGAAGGCACCGATGTCTCTTTTGCCGGCGTGGCCAAACCGGTCATGCCCCACATCATCGCCTTTATCATCTTCTTTGCCCTGACATTGCTTTTGTTCCTGGCTGTGGGCATCGTTGCCGCCTCAACGGCCAACAGAAAAGCGGTCATCGGCATGTCCTGCGGCGGACTGGTTCTGTGCTTTGTCTGCATCATCATTGCCAGACTTGCCTTTGACAAGATCACCGGCGGAGAAATCGCCCTCAACGATCTCGTCAGCCTCTTCTCTGAAAGCACCATGGCACAGCTTCTCTCCCTGGTGGTCACGATCAAAAGCGCCACCTTATCGGCAGGCTTCTATGCCGTTTTCGGCATGTATCTGCTGGTTATCTTCTGGAGCATTGCGGCCAATATGCTGATCAATACACCGATTCAGCACGAGAAGAAGCACCGCAGAAAGAAGCCCGTCAAGCGTCTTTCCGCCATCATTCACAGATAAATATTGCCATAAAAAAGAACGGTCAAAGATCCGCTGAGATCTCTGACCGTTCTTTTTTATCGACTTTTACTCAAGAATGTATATCTCCACATTTCGTCTGCCGAACTGCATACACTGAGCATAACTGTCCATATATAAATCGGCTATGGCGCTGTTTTGTCGGGCGAAGCCGCCGGTATCACCGGCGATGCAGTAGCCGTAAATATAATTGCCGTCAGCGGAAATGACAAACATCTGTGAGCCGTAGGGAATCTTTTTGGGATCCACGGCGATGATGCCCGGCTGGGCGCTGTAGCCCACGGAGGTGGTACCTCCGCCGCAGTATGCCGTAGCCTTGCCCACCAGCTTTTTCCTATATTTCACCGGGCGGTTGTTCTCGTCAAGATCAATGCGATAGGGCGGAGAAATCTGAGAAATCACCCGATTCGCCACACCGCCGCCATATAGACTGGGCATGGAGCCGCGGACGACCACTTTCGTGACCGGAGCCTTGGTCAGTTCCGTCTTTTCCTCTACCGTTTTTTTCAGCGTTCCGTCGATATATTGCTTTTGATAGTAGACGGTCTGCTCGCCCTTGACGCCGGGCGTTTTGACATACACCTGCTCCTCATAGAGACTGTCGTCATATTCCACCACGGTCTCATAGTTCACTGCCACCGTCTTTTTGACGGTTTTGTATTCGACCCTCTTAACGGTGATAACGGCTTTTCCTTTGACGTTGGATTCCGCTTTCGGGGAAACCAGATCATCGGTGCCGAGCTGGATTCCGGCTTTCTCCAGTATTGCCGACACCGTGTTTTCCGTGGTGTTGACCCGGATTTTCTTTCCGTCGCATTTCACCGTGACCGGAAAAGCTCTTTCAATATAGACCGCCATGTTTTCCCCGATGCCCACACTCGGATCCAGACTGATTTTGTCATCGTCACCGAGCTTGACCCCGGCTTTTTCCAGAGCGTCACCGATGGTTCCCGCCACGGTGACAATATTTGTCAGCTTGCCGCCGTCATAGATCAGCACATCGTGCTCCTTGGCAATGATCAGCAGACTGCCCTTGCCGCTGCTGTCGAAATAATCCGTCAACAGCTTGTCCTTTTCCTCGAGGGAGAAGCCTGACTTTTCGGCGATTTCGCCGGGATCGTCACTGAAAGAAAAAACGCGCTCGATCTCATTGTCACACAGCACATCGGTGACCACCACTCTGTCAGCGGCCAGAGCCGAACCGGAGCAAAGAAGAATCAAAGCAAAAAGTATGGCAACATTTTTCGCCTTGAAAAACCGCACTTTAAAAGCCGACAAAAGCATCCGAAAGAGCATATTCTTTCCTCCTTTCCATCGATTTCGTTCCCATGAAAATGAATCGCTCACCTTTCATTTTCTGCCTTTGGTATTATATATTTTTCGGCGGTAAAAGTCAAATTTTGGACTGTAAGGGCAAAATCATTCAAACAAATGTTCGATTTTCTCTTGACAAGGTTGTTTTTATCCTCTAAAATAGATGATAGAAGGCATGACAGCCGCAAATGTCATCGCCCCGGCGGCGCCGCAAAGCCGCTGACAACCAAATATCTTCACTGCTTATGCGGTTCATTTGGACGCAGGGGCAGTTTTTTCTTTTGTCAAAAGGAGGATGTCAATGACTGAAAATCCACTGATCTATCCCATGAAAACCATGCGCATCACCCAGAGCTACACCGGGCGCACCTCTCACCTACCCCACTGCACCGGTTCACCGAAGGACTACCCCATCGACGAGGGCGGAAAAGACGGCGGCAGAGATTGGCTTCTCTGTCCCTGCGACGAAATGAAAGTAAGCCGGGTTTACGGCGTAGGCACCAAAGGCACCAACACTCTCTGGCTCTGCAGCACCAAAAAAGTCACCTTTGCCGACGGAAGTAGGGACTATGTCACCATGCTCGTCACCCACCCGGAGGACGACGACCTGAAAGCCATCACCACGGGCAGAACCTACAAACGGGGAGAAAGAATCTGCCGCGAGGGAAAGGACGGCGCTTCGGCCTGTCATCTGCATATCAGCGCCGGCAAGGGAAAGCCTGCCGGTCGCGGCTGGCAGGAAAACAGCAAGGGCAAATGGGTGCTCACCTGCACCCACGGCGCCTATCCGCCGGAAAGACTGTTCTTCGCCGACCCGTCCCTGACGGATATCCTCAGCAGCGGCGGACTTCATTTCAAGACGGAGGAAACGGCTATGCGCTATGGGCCCGGCAACTACCGCGTGACCGACGCAGAAACCCTCCATGTCCGCCGCGGCCCCGGTGTGATCTATCCGAAACTGACTTACGCTCAGCTCACCGACGACGCGAAGAAAAAGATTCTGACCCTGACGGGAGAAAAGCGAAACGGCTATGTCAAGGGAATGGCTTTCACTGTCAGCGAAGTGAAAGAGAACTGGGGCCGAACACCCTCGGGCTGGGTTTGTCTTGATTACTGTGAGGCGACACCATGAGCGAAAGCGTAATCGTGGCCATCATCAGTCTGGCCGGTACCCTGCTCGGCACCTTTGCCGGCATCATCACCTCGGGCAAGCTGACCAATTATCGGATTGCCGAGCTGGAAAAGCGAGTGGAGAAGCACAACACCATCATCGAGCGCACCTACACGCTGGAAAAAAGAGAATCGCTCAGCGAGGAAAAGCTGCGCCTGATGGATCAGAGAATCACCAATCTGGAGCGTAACAGCTCACAGCACAGCATCAACTGAAAATAACGGAGGAAATTTATGAAAACAGATATCACTTCCATCATCGAATGTATCATTGCCCTTTTTTCGGCCCTGATCACCACCTTTCTCATCCCATATGTCAAATCGAAGCTCAGTGAAAGCAGATTTCAGCAGATACAGTTCTGGGCGAAAACGGCCGTGGAAGCCGCCGAACAGCTCTACGGCAGTAAAGCCGGTCAACAGAAAAAGGACTATGTGGTCTCCTTTCTGCTGTCCAAGGGAATTGTTATGGATATTGACGATGTGACCGCCCTGATTGAAAGCGAAGTCTACAAAATGAGTTCGGTAAGCCAAGGCTGCACCCGCTAACAGATCTTTATAACCCCAACCTGCCGGACAAGTAAACATTCCGGCATCAGCGTGACAGGACAAACGGGGAGGAGCGCCATGCTCCTCCCCCGCCAAGTGCAACAAAAAAAACAGAGACTAATCATTTCCTGAAAAGTCTCTGTTGTATGACAATGATTTGTTTTTTTATTGATCTGTTTATTAATTTTTTCGTTTTACTTGATGATTGATTTTTCAATGACAAGCAATAATATCGATTACAAGAATCTATATGAATCCGTCGATCATAACAAAACGATTCGTTCAAGGGGTGCTATGAAACTCTTTCACCCGTCTTTTCTGTCTCTTACTTCTTTCTCTGCCTACATGCAGTTATGTGGTAAATTCTTTTATCTACCCGATCTCGCTCAGTCGTAACTACAAGAATCATTTTGTTACTGTTGGGTTACTGTCTAGCCCATTGGACTCACTCCTTATCTCTTACTGTGGCTTCATTATATACCCTGTTTTTTGTTTTGTCAATAGTTTTTCATAAAAATTTTCAATAAAGTTGAAAGTTTTTATTCAATTCGTCTTAAGTACTATAAAAAGCCGGCCGCATCGCAGATCCGATACGGCCGACAAACGGACTGTTCCATTATTTCTGCTTGGAATACTTCACTCTGTAGATGAAGTTCATCAGCACACTGTCGATCTTGCCGATGGGCTTGGCGCCACCGAAGATCTCTCCGGACAAATAGGACTTGCAGTTCTTTTCCATCACCATCTCGGCAGCCTCAGCCTCTTCCTTGTCAGAGCCGCAGCAGATGGCTCCGTTCTCTCTGAGGAGAACTGCATTTCTGCTCTTGCCGCCCAGGGCTTTGGCAACCTTTTTGGAGGTCTTGAGTGTGTCGCCGGGATTAAACTCGGCACATCTGACCGTCACACCGACGATCTGCGCAAAATCGTCCAGCATAGGCTTAATGGTCTTGCCCAGCTTGGAGGTGGCCATAATAGCGTCCTTGTCGGAATGAATGATGGAAGAAACATCCTCACGGGCATTATAAATAGCCTTGTGCATATCGGCTTCGGAAATATACTTGTCTCCGGTGATGAGCTCATCGCAGCACTCGCAGAGACCGACCGTTGACACGACATTGCCCTGCTTATCGGACAGAATGATCGCATCGTCAATTTTGATACTGTCATAGGGCGTAACCTTGGGAGCCGGCTTTTCGGCTCTCTTTTTCACATCGGCAACATAGTCGAAAACATCCTTGAAAGACTGAGCAACCTTGCCGGTGACAACGGAATACCGGTCGGCAACATACTTCTCACAGATGGCCTCCACCTCATGAGCAACCTTGAAAGCGTCGTCATAATCCGTGCCCATACAGACAGCGCCGTGGGACTTGAGAATGAGCGCCTTGGAGTCGGAACGCTCCAGCGTGGCAACAACGCCCTTTCTGAGCTTGCCGGTTCCGGGAAGTCCGTAGGAGCTGACGGCAATGTGATCGCCGACGATCTCTCTGCTGTGACCGACGATATCATTGATATCACAGCCAAGAGCAGAAACAACAGAGGCGTTTGCCTGATGGGTATGAATGACAAAGCCGATCTCCGGACGGTGAAGATAGCACTGGGCATGAATGCCCTTTTCACTGGAGGGCTTGATGTTGCCCTCATAGGACAGATCGTTCATATTGACCAGAACAATATCATCGGGAGTGAGACCCTCATAGGCTCTGCCGCTGGGTGTGATAACAAACTGGGTGTCGCTGACGCGGCAGCTGACATTGCCCCATGTGCGGGCAATAAGGCCGGAGGAAACAAGCTGCTTGCCGGCTTCCACAACAATTTTTTTGGCTTCTAAAATGTCCATTTCAGCACCTCTTTATATGAATAGTTGACGCAAGGCAGGCAATCCGCCTGCCTTGCAAAGGTTCTTATTTATTTCTCTTCGATTACACCAACATTGGCAAATACCTTGTCAAAACGAGCAATCGCATCGTCGATCATCTCTTCGGTATAGGCGGCTGAGGTGTAAAGGCGTGAACCGGCAAGAGTAACAAGACCCTCTGCCATATAGGCTGCGCCCATGTGTGTCATTTCCTTCTTGCGCTTGTCGGTTTCCTTGATAACATTGGGAATACCCCAAGGCTTGCTCCAGTCGAGGCTGAAGTGCATGGTGCCGACGGACTCCATGTGGCAGATGGATCCCTGGTTGAAAGCAACGAAGGGAAGATTATATTTGTCGATAATCTCGTTGAGACCCTTGGTGAGTCTGTCACCGAGCTGACCGGCCTTCTGGCAGGCGTTGGTTCTTTCGATCTCCTCGAGAGTATAGTAACCGGCAACGCAGGAGATGGGTGTGGCAGCAAGGGTACCGCCGCAGAATGCCTTCTTGATCTTCATGCCGCTGGCGTCAAGACCTGCACCCATATACTTCATATATTCTCTCTTACCGCCGATACCGCCTGCACCGGGATAACCGCCGGCGATAACCTTACCGAAGATGGTCAGGTCGGGCTCAACGCCGTAATAACCCTGAGCACCGGCCATGCCGATACGGAAGCCTGTGACAACCTCATCGAAGATGAGCAGTGCGCCGTATTTGCGGCAAAGTCTCTCTACGCCCTTATTGAAATCATAGTCGAGGGGACGGGTGCCGCTTTCGGGACCGACGGGCTCAATAAATACAGCAGCGGTGCCGCCGTTGAGCTGATTTCTGCGCAGCTTCTTTTCCAGATCGTTGAGATCATTGGGGAAGAACTCCTGAGTGTCTCTCATCAGACGGATGGGAACACCGTTTGCCTGTGTGAACTTGGAACCGGGAATACGGATGCCGTAGCCCAGCTGATCGGACCAACCGTGATAGGCGCCGCCCATTTTGATGATGTGCTTTTTCTTGGTGGCAAGTCTTGCAACACGGCAGGCAACCATACAGGCCTCGGTGCCTGAACCGAGCATACGGAACATATCAACCGTGGCAACGGAGTCGGAGATCTTCTTTGCCAGCTTATACTCAAACTCATGGAAAAGACCTGTGGAGGGGCCGCAGGTATTGAGCAGGTCAATCACCTGTTCGCGTACTTCCTTGGGGTTGGAGCCGAGAACCGTGGGGCCGCCGGCCTGCAGGAAGTCATAATATTCGTTTCCGTCGATATCATAGAGCTTCGCGCCCTCTGCCTTGGTGAAAACCAAGGGGAACGGATAGTTGAAAGCAAGGTTATGCTGAACGCCGCCGGGAATGATCTGCTTTGCTTCTTCGATCATGGCCTTTGACTTTTGGCACTTTTTCTCGAAATATTCTTCTTCATACTTTGCCAGGACATCAGGCTTAATGGAATGGATCGGTTGTTTGATCAGGTTGTCTAGCTTCTCAGTTACTGCTTGGGCGTCGAGATACTCGGTGATTGCGAATCTTGTGTCCATCTTTAATCATCTCCTACATTGTCATTGTCAGTGAGCCGTTGCTCACTTTATGCCTATTCATTATACCCTATTATAAAGTCTCTGTCAACCACAAATCGCAGAGAAAATTGAAATATTTTCCGCACAAAAACGCCCCTGATCCGACCCGTCGGAAATCCGCCGCAGGACGAAAAATCTGTCTTTTTTCTTCGTGACTTTTCGCATGACGGCACCATAATCCGGCCGAGAAACGCAAAATTTAATTTTTTATAATTTTTAGTTAATTTCTTGTTAAATTCTTTCTCTTGTGGTTGTGATAAAGTTAATTTATTAAAAAACTGTTAGAGGAGACTACATAATGGATCTGAAAAAAATCATTGACAAAAAAGACCAGATGGCCAATTACATGGTCGATGAAATCACTCACATCATCAAAACTTTCGGCAAGCGCGACCCCGGTTCGGAGGGCGAGAAAAAGGCCTGCGAATATATGGCGAAGGTGCTCAAGGAGGACTGCGGCTGTGACAAAGTCAAGGTCGAATCCTTCAAGGAAAATCCCGGCTCATTTTACGGCTGGCTCTATCTGACCTTTACGATGGTGTTTGTCGGCATGGCTCTGATGTTTGTCATCCCCAGCATTTCGATCATTCTGATTCTTGCGGGATTTGTCCTTGCTTTCCTGCAGTTCGGCCTTTATAAAAAGGTTGTTGACAAGCTCTTCAAGGAAAAGACCGGACATAATGTTTACGCCATCAAGAAATGCACCGGTGAAACCAAGCGCCGCATCATCTTCAACGGACACCCCGACGCCGCATGGGAGTGGCCCGTTAACTATGCGCTGGGCGGCGTGGGCTTTGAGGGACATGCCATCATTTCCGCAGTTGGCGCAGCTTATTATCTTGTCCTTTCCATCATCACCACCATCAAATACGGCGCGGTTTCTTCCATCACCTCGGATCCCAAGCTGCTGAAATGCTTCCTGATCGGTCTGATTTTTGTACCTTTCATGTTCGGTATGTACTTCATGGTCAACTACAAGAGAGTTGTCGACGGCGCCAACGATAACCTTTCCGGCTGCTACATGGGTATTTCCATTCTCAAGGCACTCAAGGACGAGGGTATCGAACTGGAGAACACCGAAATCGGTGTCATTCTCACCGGATCTGAGGAAGCCGGTCTACGCGGATCCATGGCCTGGTGCGAAGCACACAAGGGCGAATTTGACGATGTTCCCACATTCATTTATTCTTATGATACCATTCACGACCCCAAGCAGCTCATGACCAACTACCGTGATCTCAACGGCACCGTTGCTGTTGATAAGGATGTTTCGGATCTGTTCATGGAGTCTGCAGAGGAGCTCGGCATATTCTGCAAAAAGGGTTGGGTACCTCCTCTCGGCGGTGCCACAGACTCAGCAGCCTTTGCAAAAGCCGGTTTCCGTGCTACGGGCATTACCGGTCTTAATCATAAATTAGAGAGCTATTATCACACCAGACGCGACACCTATGATAACATGAACGAAGAGGGCTTGGCAAACTGTTATGCAGTCAGCGTCAAGGTACTGGAGAAGTTTGATAACGGCGCAAAGCAGTAAAAGTAAAGATTGAAAAATTCCGTAAGCCGTCAAAGACTTGCGGAATTTTTAAATTTTGAGGTTAAGAAAAAATAACAAAAGTTTCGCACAAGCCTTTTCAAAGGCTTGCGGGGTCAAGGGGCAGAGCCCTTTGCCGCGCTTCGCAAAGCGCGAAATGCCCTTAACTTAAAAATAAACAACTGCGCGGACGATAGAAGAAAAAATCATACTCCATCAAGCGCAGGAAGGGAGGAACGAGAGAAATGCGGGGCATTTTTCTCTCGTTCCGTGGGAAACCCTCGCCGGGGGTTTCCCGGTGAAAAGGGCAGATATTTTTGGTAAAAGACGGAGTTATCCGTCACGATGGCGCTGCGCAGACA
>JAQXMV010000037.1 GCA_029013165.1 Oscillospiraceae bacterium
ATGTGGGTAGAGGCATGATGTTCCTGGATCTGATCCAGGAGGGCAACTTAGGACTGATCAAGGCCGTCGATAAGTTTGACCATACCAAGGGCTTCAAGTTTTCTACCTACGCCACCTGGTGGATCAGACAGTCCATCACCAGAGCTATTGCCGATCAGGGCAGAACGATCCGTATTCCCGTCCACATGGTTGAGACGATCAACAAGGTGAAAAAGGCCAGCAATATGCTCCTGCACAGAGACGGCAAGGAACCGACGCCGGAGGATATCGCCGATGAACTGGGTCTTTCCGTGGACAAAATCAGAGAAATCCTGCGTATCTCCCAGGAGCCTGTCTCCCTGGAAACACCCATCGGTGAGGAGGAGGACAGCCATCTCGGCGACTTCATTCCCGATGAGGACGCTCTCTCGCCGGCTGACGCCGCGGCGATGACCTTCCTCAAGACTAAGGTCAACGAGGTGCTGGAGACCCTGACGCCGAGAGAAGCCGAGGTTCTGCGTCTGCGTTTCGGTCTGGGCGAGGGTACACCCCAAACCCTTGAAGAAGTCGGCAAGGCTTTCAATGTCACGAGAGAGAGAATCAGACAGATCGAGGCCAAGGCCCTGAGAAAGCTCAGACACCCCTCCAGAAGCAAGCATCTGAAAGACCTTTAATTCTCGGTCATCAAGCTGCCGAAAGGCAAAAGCAGACCGCTTCCTATATGTCATTCAGTTCCCCGCGAAGCAGAACACAAACTGCCGCGGGGCGTTTTTTTGTTGATGGAGGAGAAACATACTGCGAAAATGTTATCAATTTGTGAGCAAATGTGAAGCTTTTATCTAACTTCTCTTCTTCGGTTGACAAGATTTTCCGTCTTTGATATACTGTTGAAGATCAATCCCCACAGGTAAAAGGAGAACCTCATTATGAAAACTCATGTAAAATTGCTTGCTTTGATGTTAGCGGTCATAACGCTCTTCAGCATCGGCGTCATGCCGGCCGGAGCCGCAGTGACTCTGCCCGGAGTGACCCAAACCCTTACCGCAACTTCTAAAGCGGATTCTGTCACCCTGACCTGGAAAAAGGTTTCGGGTGCCACCGGATACAGCGTTTACCGTTCTGTGGACGGAAAGTGGACGCTGCTGAAAAATCAGAGTGGCGTGACTTATACCCTCGGCGGCCTGACAGCAAGCAGTTCCTATAAATTTGCCGTGCGTGCTTATCGCACTGTGAGCGGTAAAAACTATCTGAGCAAAAGCTATAAAACCGTCACGGTCAAGACCAAGGATATGGCCAATATGTCTGCCCTCAAGGCGACGGCCTCCGCTTCGTCAGTGAAACTGCAGTGGACAAAAATCCCCGGCGCTTCGGGCTATCGTGTCTACCGTTTAAGCGGCGGCAAATGGGTCAAGGTCAAGGATCTTTCCAATGCTTACAATACTTATACCGTTTCCTCTCTCAAGGGACTGACCTGTTATACCTTTGCCGTGAGGCCCTTTGCCAAGACAACAAGCGGTGTCGTCTGGTGCAAAACCTACAGCAAATGCACCGTGAAAACACTGGATCCCAATATGGTTACGGTCAAGAGTGCAACGGTGGGTGCAGACGATGTCACCCTCGTCTGGAACAAGGCACCCGATGCTGACGGCTACCGGATTTATATGCTCAACGGTAATCAGTGGGTGAAAGCGAAAGATGTTTATCAGTCTACCACTGCCGACCTGACGGGTCTCAAATTCAGCACCGAGTATACGGTTCGGGTGAGAGCTTTCAAAAAGACCAATGGAACCGTGACCTGGTTTACACTGGGACCGGTCTGCAAATTCACCACTCTTTCCGCTGCGGCAAAGCCCTACCGAATCGCAAAATATCAGAAGATTCTCAGCGGCAACGAAGTGAGCATGAGCTTCACCGCCATTGAGCCCGACGGTACCTCCATGGATATGAGCTACGCGGCGAAAAAAGGCAACTATTCCGCCGTCACCACGATCTCCGGCGTGAAAGTCAGAGTCGTCTACAATAAATCCAAAGATACGATGTATATGCTTTTAGATGACTTCAAGGTTTATACCATACTGCCGAAAGAGGACGCAGAGGACATGGATATGGATTCTCTGCTGGGCAGCATGAATGTCGAGAATGTCGGCAGGATCAATGTTGTCAACACCAAGTTCAGAGGCAAGGATGCCGTTTGTGAACGATACATTGACACGAAAACCGGAGACACCGTCAAGTATTATTTCGACAGCAAGGATAATCTGCTGGGCTATGAGACCATCGGCAAGAACGGCACCAGCACCGTTATCATCAACAGCATGGGAACCTCGGTCAAGGACAGTGAGTTTACGGTTCCGGTCACCTATTTATATGTAGATATTTCAAAGCTCTTATAAAGCAAAAAAAGAACAAGCCTTAAAACTCTGAGAGAGTTTTAAGGCTTGATTTTTTATATTCTGTTTGTGCTTTTCAGATTCTTTGCCGTTTATGCGATTCCGTTTTCGTCGAAATCAAAGACAGTCTGCAGGGCAATATTGATGGCAAGCTCTATGGTGTCCGGCACGAGAATATCGGCCTTGTCCAGACGGGTGTGATAATATCTGGCCGGAGCCGGATCCATAGCCACGAAGCTGGCGGCCGGTATACCGGCCTGAGAAGCGGCGGCCGCATCGGTGGAGCCGATGGGGATGGCGCCGATGGGAACATCCTTGCCGAATTTTGCTGCGGCGTTTTTGATCAGGTTGCAGACTCTGCCGTCATTTTTAACCATGCCCGTCATGTCCTTTTCATAGATCATGGCAAATTCCTCATCACGGATGGTGTCGAGACTGACAAAGACCGTCTCAATGCCGTCGTTTTTCAGTTCGGGATGGGCCTTGAAGAAGGCTTTGGAGCCGCGCAGACCGGCTTCTTCGCCGCCGGCGAGCATGACTACAACCTCCGTGTTTTCGAAGCGGATATCATTTTCGCTGAGATATTTCATCACCGCAGAGGAAATGTAGCAACCGGTGAGATCATCGTTGGCGCCGTCAACATAGCGCTTGCTGTTGGTGAAAGCGAAAAGTCCTGCATAAGCCGGTGCAAAAGCAAGCTGACCCAGCGCCATTTTT
>JAQXMV010000038.1 GCA_029013165.1 Oscillospiraceae bacterium
TTCGGCATGAATGTCGCCACGAAAGCCAATGTCCGCACAGCCCAGGCAGCTTCTCAGAGCGGCATGAAAAAAGCCCTTTCCGTCGCCTTTTCAGGCGGCGCTGTCATGGGCATGTGCGTTGTCGGTCTGGGCCTTTTGGGCATCGCCGGCGTTTATTCTCTCACGAAGGATGCCGATGTTCTCTTCGGCTTCAGCCTCGGTGCTTCGTCCATTGCCCTTTTTGCCAGAGTCGGCGGCGGCATATACACCAAGGCCGCCGATGTCGGTGCTGACCTCGTCGGCAAGGTTGAGGCCGGTATCCCTGAGGACGATCCGAGAAATCCGGCTGTTATCGCTGATAATGTAGGTGACAATGTCGGTGATGTTGCCGGCATGGGTGCTGACCTTTTTGAGAGCTATTCCGGTGCTGTGATATCGGCTATTTCTCTTGGCATGGGTGCCTTTGCTCACTACAAATATCCCATTATCGGTGCCGCCTTTCCTCTTTTCATTGCCGCAATCGGAATCATCGGCTCCGTTATTGCCACATTTTTCGTCCGCGGCGGAAAGAGTGATCCCCATAAATCTCTGAAAGCAGCAACCTATGTTTCCTCTGTCGTCGTCATGGTGGCCGGACTTGCCCTGAGTAAGTATATGTTCGGCACGCTCAAGTATGGCTTCGCAGTCGTTACGGGTGTTGCCGTCGGCATACTGATCGGCTCTCTGACAGAAATATACACCTCTGAAACTTTCCGCGCCGTGCGTAAAATTGCCGAGCAGTCAGAAACAGGCGCAGCCACCAATATTATCTCCGGCATTGCCGTCGGAATGAAATCCACCGCTATGCCCATTATGCTGATAGGTATTGCCATTTTTGTGTCCTATTTCTGCTCCAAAAGTGAACTGCCGGGCACCGGTATTTACGGTGTGGCACTGGCCGCTGTCGGTATGCTTTCCACCACAGGAATCACAGTAGCCGTGGACGCTTACGGACCGATCGCCGACAATGCCGGCGGCATTGCCGAAATGTCCGGACTGGATGAAAGCGTGAGAGAAATCACAGATAAACTGGATTCCGTGGGAAACACCACTGCAGCGATCGGAAAAGGCTTTGCTATCGGTTCCGCCGCCCTGACGGCTCTGGCTCTGTTTTTCTCCTACGCACAGGCAGTCGGCCTTGAAACCAACGGAATTGATCTGCTCAATTATCAGGTGGTCATCGGCATTTTGATCGGCGGTATGTTGCCCTTTGTCTTCTCCGCTTTCACCATGGAATCTGTCAGCAAAGCCGCCCATGAAATGATTGAGGAGGTTCGCAGGCAGTTCAGAGCTATGCCGGGTATCCTGGAGGGCACGGCAAAGCCGGACTACAATTCCTGTGTTGAAATCTCCACCACGGCCGCCCTGAAGGAAATGATCGTACCGGGCATACTGGCTGTCATGTCCCCGATTGCTGTCGGCTGTATCCTCGGCATATCGGCCTTAGGCGGATTGCTTGCCGGCTCCCTCGTCACCGGCGTGCTTCTTGCCATTTTCATGTCCAATTCCGGCGGCGCCTGGGATAATGCCAAAAAATATATTGAAAGCGGTGTACACGGTGGAAAAGGCAGTGATGCTCACAAGGCGTCCGTGGTCGGTGACACGGTTGGCGATCCTTTCAAAGACACGGCCGGCCCGTCCATCAACATTCTCATTAAGCTCATGAATGTCGTGGCTCTGGTATTTGCACCCTTATTCCTGATGATCAATTCCGGTCAGGGATTTTTGCAGTAACAAAGATATCGGCTGGTTGATTGTATAGAGCTCCCGAATATCATGGCAGAAATGCTTATCAAAGGAATTGGAAATGAAAACAAAAAGTTATAATATTCTCTCATGGGTCAGCTTGACAATCACTGCCCTTTACGGGATATCAAATCTGGCGGCGATGATCCTGATGAATCTGCTTTCATCGGATAAGATCCAACCATTCATTGAAACCGTTCTCACTGTCGATGTTTACACATAGCATATATTCGGTGTTTTTTCCATCGTCGCTTTATTGATGAAAGGTGCAAAGAGTTTAAATCACGAAGAGGATAACCCCGAAAATACTCATTTCGATTGGAATGTGCTATTCCATCTGCTATTCATGGTGATGAGCTTTATAGGTATTGCTTATCTTTTTAAGAGCTGTTTTTAACAGAACAAATAAAGCCCCTTTAGCTATTAGCGTTATTTCATTTATGGCAGCCGCACTTTCGTGCGGCTGCCATAAATTTACCGTTATCTTTTCAAAAAAGTTCTGCCGGCTTCATAACCGAAAGGTATGAGGTCATTCGGAAAGGCTGTGACTACCGTAGGGACGGCCCCGGGCGGCGCACGGC
>JAQXMV010000039.1 GCA_029013165.1 Oscillospiraceae bacterium
CTCGGAATTTTTCTTTCCTCTCTTTTTTCGCCGCCCGTTCCTCCGGGCTGTCTTTGTACTTTGGCATATTTTTTCCTCCAAAATGTTTTTTCTATTCTACACCTTTTAGGAGGTTTACACAAAGTTTGAAAAAGACTCAAAAGCATAGCTTTTTATTTCTCCCATATCATAAGAGGGTGCCTCGTTAAAGATAACCTCTTTGAGATTAGGGCAATTGCTAAATGCATTTATGCCAATTTTCCATGCGCCTTTATTAAACACAACGCTTTCCAAAGCTACACAACTTGAAAATGCAGCTTCGCCTATCTGCATTAGACTGTTGTTGAAAACTATGCGCGTGATGTTTTTGTTTTTCTTGAATGCTCGCGGCGCGATTCTTCTAATTTTATCAGGAAATTCTAACACTCCGCCATTTCCACGATATCCAATTATTTCAGAATCGTCAAACTCATGCAACAAAAAGTCACCCTTAATACGCAAATAGGAAATGTTTGGCTTATGGATCATAGATAATCCCCACCAATCTACACCCCAGTCTTTTGTTCTGCACTTGTTTGCTTGGTTGGTAAATTCAATAATAAAATTTGTTTTGGGATAATCTCTAAATACATCATTTCCTACAAAAGAAACGGATGCTGGGATAGTTACAACATCAACAGAACTATCAGCAAATGCCCCTGTTCCTAAATATTTTAACTTGCGAGGGAATTCAACGGTTTTTAAATATTTACACCCCGCGAAGGCGTTGTCAAATACGGACTCAACTGTTTGAGGGAAACAAAGTTTCTTTAAGTTCCAGCACCCTTTAAAGGCACCCCAACCAATACCCTTAATTTTATCATTCCAAACTATTTCGGTTAATTTCCAGCATCCCTCAAAAGCTCTATCTCCTATGTGTTTTAAATTCTTACCAAGAACAAGCTTTTTAATTGTAAGATTTTGAAACGAACCGTCTCCTATTCCTACAACGTTGTCTGGAATAATTAGAACATCATCAAACCCAGAGCAATCCCATAATATTTTATCTTCAACGTGATATGTAATTTTTGTCTCCATATATACCTCCATGTGCAGTTTCAATTTCGCTAGTAATTCTGCAGGCTCTTTTGTGTCAATGTCTAAATACCTTTCATATAGGGGCTTACAACATACTTTAATATTTCGACCATGCTATAATTAGCAAGAGTATTCCTAATGGTGGGAAAAGTATTCCTAAGAAACACAATATTGTAGGAAACAGTCCCCAATCACCATCGTTTTTGTCAGGAAACATTCTTATTCGCATAATATCGCTCCTTAAAATCAGTTTGAACCATAAAGTTTGAAAAAACCTAACGTGTGCGGAGGTGCGTAATACGCATCCCCATTTTCATCTCGAAACAAGTGATCCAAAACAAATTCTATTTCTTTTTCTGTATATAATGTGGATCCGCTCATAAATTCTAATTCTTTAAGCTCCGCGTGTCGAAGATTTTCTTTTGAAATTTTTTTGATGGCATATGCGCCTATAAAACATCTATGCAATTGTGGAATAATCTTTAGACCTTCTGCCCAACTCATTCTTGCATCGGAATCCAAGTGCATCTCTATCAGTTGGGTTGTTCCGTCGGTAAATTCTAATAAAACCGTATTTTTATCCGTATCGTATTGCGTCTTTCTTTTGGGATAATATCGTGAAGGTTCCATAGGAGGATGAATATCGGTTAAACTTTGCATAATATCAATATTAACAGACACGGATAGCATCAGTCTGCGAACGTGAGTGTGGAGAACGGTTTCCTCACAAACTTTCGTTTTTGTATCTCTAAACCGCGAAGTTCTAAAAGTGAACTCTTGTCCTTTCAGCAAACAAGACAAAGCTGTTTCGTCCAATCTGTCATCGCGGCTCATTGCCAAAAAACCTCTCCGATAAAGTGTCATAGTATGTGAATCGGTTCCTAAAAGTTCTATTTCACACCATACTTCCTCATTATCGTTACCAAAATGTTCCGAACGATAAAATTCAATTCTCTTAATTTTGTTTTCGTCGAGTAGGGCAACAAGATCGTTCATAGGTAACTCCTTCTTATTTATTGGAATACCTTCCGCTCAATACACCTTTAACGTTATTTGCGAGTGCTTCTTTTTCTTCAACGCACATCCCATTTGCTGCCACAATTGCACTTGTAACAAAATCAATTTCGCCCACCGTGAACAGCTTTCTGTCCATATAAAAGCCTTTTGTTGTTTTCGTAATAGGATATCCTAATTCTTTAAGGTCTTTTATATTCCGTCCAACAGTCTTTCGGTCACAAGGGTATACCTCGGAAATTGTTTTTGCGATTTCAGTTTGAGTTATAGGATGGTTGGCATCGGTTTCTGTTTCTAACAGCTTTAGCACCAATAAAATTAAGTGTTTTTTCTTTTCCATTGGGTTACTCCTATATCCATTATAACATATTGACTGTACCAATTTTCGCCCTACCTATTTTACATCACAATTGATAATATTGTCAAGTACCTGAGTATTTTGAAACCATCTAGCTATTGATAATGAAAATTGAAACCCGTGCAAGACTTTGCAAAGCAATAGTCTTACCTTGTATCAATCTTGATGGGATTAGGCATTGCCGATCGGCCGTTTTCATGGCCGGTCGGCATTTTTTTGCCCGGTCTGTGAATTATAGATAAAAAATCTGCGTAATTCATTGACTGTTTTAATGAAAAATACTATAATATTTTTGTATGTATGGATACATATCATTTAAGTGCAGGCTGTTCCCTTTCAGCCCAATACTTTAAGGAGGAAATCTGATGAAAAAGGACAAAAAAGTTCAGGAGCTGATGGATTTTTACGGCGATTGGTTCAAGGATAAGGATACCCTTGAAAGCGGTAAAATGACACAGAACCTCTACCCCTATGAGAAGATGTTTTCACCCATTCAGATCAATAGACTGACCGTGAAAAACAGGCTCGTCATGGCGCCCATGGGCAATATCTCCATGTGCGACGAAACCGGCAGACCCAATGAAAAGATGATCGCTTATTTCACCGAAAGAGCCAAGGGCGGCGTGGGCCTGATCACCACCGGCCTGATTCCCGTCACCCACGGTCTCGACCACACCATCACCGAAATGGGTCAGCTTAGCTATTTCCCGAGAATCGACCGCAGCCGTACCTGCTACGCAGGCTGGCGCGATCTCAGCGCCAATGTTCACGCCTACGGCGCGAGAATCTTCATTCAGCTCACCGCCGGTCTCGGCAGAGTGGGCAATCCTCAGTGTCTCGTCAATGAGCTGAAGTTCCCGCAGTCGGCTTCCATGAATCCCAGCTGGTATATGCCTCAGCTTCCCTGCCTGCCCATGAGCGACATGAAGATCAACAAGATGATCAAAAATATCGGTCAGGCAGCGGCAGACGCCAAGGCCATGAATCTCGACGGCGTATATATCCACGGTCACGAGGGCTATCTCATTGAACAGCTCACCAACCCCGCCTTTAACCGCCGCCATATCGGCGAATTCGCCGACTGGCAGAAATTCGGCATCAAGATGGTGGAATATATCCGTCAGCGCTGCGGCAAAAACTACCCCATCATGTACCGTATTGACCTTTCCCTTGCGCTGAATGAAACCTACGGCGAAAGAATGGACAAGGTCTCCTCCCTGAAAAAATTCAAGAACGGCAGAACCATCGAAATGACCCTTGACTACATGAAAAACCTGGTCAAGGCCGGCGTCGATATGTTCGATGTGGACCTGGGCTGCTATGACAACTGGTTCCTGCCCCATCCCCCGGGATCCATGCCGCCGGGCTGCTACATAGACATCGCAAAGCTGGTGAAGGATCACTTCGCCGAAAACAATATCCTTTCCAATGCCGGTGTTCCCGTTCCCGTGGTTGCCGTAGGCAAGCTGGGCTATCCCGACCTTGCCGAAAAGGCACTGCGCGAAGATAAGTGCGACATGGTTATGCTCGGCCGTCCCCTGCTGGCCGATGCACAGTGGCCCAATAAGGCCAGAACCGGCCGCGTCAAGGAGATCCGTCCCTGCATCGGCTGTCAGGAAGCCTGCCTGAATGAGTTTGTTGAGGGCGGACATCCCCAGTGCGCCGTCAACCCGAGAACCGCCTTTGAGGAGATCTATCCCGAGGTTCCCGCCGCCGCAGAGAAGAAATGCAAGGTTGCCGTCATCGGAGCCGGCCCTGCCGGCATCATGTGTGCCGTCACGGCGGCACAGAGAGGTCACGAAGTGACCCTGATCGAAAAGAGCAACCGTCTGGCCGGCCGACTCAATCCCGGTTCCAAACCGAAAATCAAGTTTGATATCCAGAACTATATCGAGTATCTTTACACGAGAGTGGAACAGGCCAAGGAGCAGTACGAACTGAAGGTGATGCTGGAAACGGAAGCTGACGCGGAGCTGATCAAGAAAGAAGGCTTCCAGAAGGTAGTTGTCTGCGCCGGCACCAGCGACGCCGTGATCCCCGTACCCGGCCACGACACGGAAAAATGGGTTCAGGCCGTGGATCTGCTGGAAAATCCCGATCTGGCCAAGGACGCAAAGTCTGCCGTAGTGATCGGCGGCGGCGTTGTCGGCTGTGAAACCGCTTTCTATCTCAACAAAGAGCTGGGCAAGCAGGTCACGGTGATCGAAATGACCGAATACATGATGAATCACACCTGCACCGCCAACCGCGGCTATCTGCTGAAATATATGTATGACACCAATATCAAGCTCCTCAACTGCACGAAACTGCTCGCCATCGAGAAAAACGGCGTGAAAGTCCTGCGCAATACCGACAAGAGCGTTCCCGATCCCTATCTCTGCTGGAATCCGATTCTTCCCGAAAATATCCTCAATCCTCTAGCTCCTAAGATCAAGGAGAACAACAAAGAGGAATTCATTGAGGCCGACCTGATCGTCATGGCCGCCGGCGGCAGACCCTGCGAAAAGCTCTTCCTGGACATTCAGGCTGCCTGCCCCTCCATCGAGGTCTATAATATCGGTGATTCTTTCAAGGGCGGCAAGGTCTTTGAAGCTACCAAG
>JAQXMV010000040.1 GCA_029013165.1 Oscillospiraceae bacterium
CCTTTACTTTCATGACCGTTGACGACACGCTGAAGCTGGAAAAGGCCATTGACAGCACGAGCCGCGTGCTCATCGTCGGTGCCGGACTCATCGGACTGAAATGTGCCGAGGGTCTGAGAGACAGGGTCGCGCAGATCACCGTCTGCGATCTTGCCGACAGAGTGCTGTCGAGCATTCTTGACAGCGAATGTGCCGCCATCATGCAGTCTCACCTGGAAAAGAACGGGATTCAGTTCTGCCTGAGCGATACCGCCGTACGCTTTCGCGAAAACACTGCCGAGATGAAAAGCGGCAAAACCGTGGACTTTGATGTGCTCGTTCTTGCCGTCGGTGTGCGCGCCAATACTTCTCTGGTCAAAGAGGCCGGCGGCGAAACCGCCAGAGGCATCCTCATCGACAGCAAAATGCAAACCACTCTGCCTGAGGTTTATGCCGCCGGTGACTGCACCGAGGGTATGGACTTTTCCTGCGGAGAACGGCGGGTGCTGGCGATTATGCCCAACGCCTATATGCAGGGACACTGTGCCGGCGTGAACATGGCCAAGGGCACAGAGGAATTTACCAACCCCATTCCCATGAACTCCATCGGATTTTTCGGTCTGCACGCCATGACGGCCGGCAGCTATTATGACGAAAAAAGCGGCGGCGAACTCCGTGAGAGCAAAGGCGACGGCCAGCTCAAGCGTCTTTTCATCAAGGACGGTCTGCTGACAGGTTTCATCATGATCGGCGAAACCGAGAGGGCCGGCATTTATACCTCTATGATCCGCGAAAAAACGCCGCTTGCTTCAGTTAACTTTGAAATGCTGGAAAAAGTTGCAACTTCCTTTGCTTTTTCGCCTGATATCCGTAGAAAAAAATTCGGAGGTGTGGTATAATCATGACAATAAAGGACATTCAGAATTTCGGATACAAACAGCTCAACGAAGAGCTTCGCCTTTCAGGCAGTGAAATCAAAATCACCGGCTGCTGCGGACAGCGCTTCATTGCCGCCGGCATGAGCGATCTGACTCTCCAGATAGAAGGCATACCCGGCAACGCCCTGGGCGCATATCTCAACGGCGCCGAGATTGAGGTTTTCGGCAACGCGCAGGACGCCGTAGGCGACACCATGAACGAGGGCAAAATTATCATTCACGGCAATATCGGCGACGCCGCAGGCTATGCCATGAGAGGCGGAAAGATTTTCGTCAAGGGCAATGCCGGCTACAGAGCCGGTATCCACATGAAGGAATACAAAGAAAAAAAGCCCGTCATGGTCATCGGCGGCACCTGCGGCAGCTTTCTGGGTGAATATCAGGCCGGCGGCATCATCATCGCTCTCGGCTTGGACGCCGACGACAGAGACATCGTCAGCAATTTCCCCTGCACCGGTATGCACGGCGGCAAAATGTTTCTTCGCTCCGACTGTGAGGGCATCACTTTCCCCGAAACCGTAACCCTCACACGGGCCACTGCCGAGGATCTGGCGGAAATTGACGAATATATTACGGAATTCTGTGAGAAGTTCGGTTACGATAAAAAAATAATTATGGATTCGCCTTTCACAAAAATCGTTCCCGACAGCAAAAATCTTTATAAGCAGATGTATGTGGCGAATTAGAAAGTAGGTTTGAGATGAAGTACACCAAGCAGGAAGTTCTGCAGTTTGTTCAGGAGGAAGATGTCAAGTTCATTCGCCTGGCCTTTTGTGATATTTTCGGCAAACAAAAGAATATTTCCATCATGCCCTGGGAGCTGGACCGCGCCTTTGACCTGGGAATTGCCATCGACGCCTGGTCCATAACCGGCTTTGACAATGTCTCACGCTCGGATCTTTTTGTGCACCCCGATCCCTCCACACTGGATATTCTCCCCTGGAGACCGGAGCACGGCCGCGTTGTGCGTATGTTCTGCGACATCACATGGCCTGACGGATCGCCTTTCGACAGAGATTCCCGTCACATCCTCAAGACCGCCATCAGCAAAGCAGAGGAAGCCGGCTTCCGTTTCATGTTCGGCTCAGAGATGGAATTCTATCTTTTCAAGCGCGACGAGAACGGCGACGCCACGGATATCCCCTATGACAATGCGGAATATATGGACATCGCCCCCGACGACAAGGGAGAGAATGTCCGCCGTGAGATCTGCATGACGCTGGAGCAGATGGGCATTTATCCCGAAAGCTCCCACCACGAAGAGGGCCCCGGACAGAACGAAATCGACTTCCGTCACTCCGATGCCCTCACGGCCGCTGACAATGCTGTCACCTTCTGTTCCGTGGTCAAAACCGTAGCCAACCGAAACGGTGTTGCTGCCGACTTTTCGCCCAAACCTATCGAGGGCAAGCCCGGCAACGGTATGCACATCAATTTCTCCGTGAAAACCACCTCCGGTGATTCGGGCCCCATGACCTCAGCCATTGCCGGCGTACTGAAAAACATCGAGGACATGACGCTTTTCCTCAATCCCACGGAAAACTCCTATAAGCGTCTTGGCAAGCTGAAGGCTCCGAAATATATTACCTGGTCTGCGGAAAACCGTTCCCAGCTGATCCGTATTCCGGCGGCCTCAGGCAAATTTAAGCGCGCCGAGCTGCGTTCCCCGGATTCCATGGCGAATCCTTATCTTGCGTATGCGCTGATTATTTATGCAGCTCTTGACGGCATCAAGAACGAACTGGATCTGCCCTATGTCACGGATATCAACCTATTCAATGCGGACGAAAGCACCCTTTCCCAGCTCAGGGCACTGCCCTCCTCTCTCGCCGCAGCCAAGCGACTGGCACAAAACAGCGAATTTATAAAAAGCTGTCTGCCCGAGGGATTGGTTTCCTATTATGTCAAATAAGATCTGTGTGATGATCTGAAAAAATAAAACAAGGGAGTGAAACGGATGTCTTTCAAAGAGCATATCTACAGCGTTCTGATTGTTTCTGCAGCCGAAAACTTTAACAGCTCTTTGATGACTCTGCTCACCGAAAAGAGCTACGGCCCCATCCATATCGCCAAAAGCGTCAACGACGCGCAGCGCCGCGTACTGGAGCAGTCCTATGACCTTGTGATTGTCAATTCTCCCCTGCCCGACGACTTCGGCAGAAAATTTGCTATTGATGTTTCCGGTGATAAAAGCTCCGTTGCCCTGATGCTGGTGCGAAGCGATATCTACGATGAAACCTATTCCAAGGTGGTGGATTACGGCGTTCTCACCATGAGAAAGCCCACCTCGGGGCCTCTGATTCTTCAGACCCTCGATTTCATGCAGGCCATCAGGGAGCGTCTGCGCCGTTTTGAAAAAAAGACTGTCTCTCTCGAGGACAAAATGGCGGAAATCAGAATCGTCAACCGGGCCAAATGGGCGCTGATTGACAACTGCGGCATGGCGGAAAGCGACGCTCACCGCTACATTGAAAAGCAGGCCATGGATCGCTGTATTTCCAAGCGACAGGTGGCCGAAGACATTATCAGAACCTATTCCTGATGATGTTCCGGAAATGTTTTTTCAGGAGGTTTTTGCAAGTTTTTTGCCGCTTCCTCTTGACAAACCAAAAAACCGGGAGTATAATGCGACTAAGTTCATAATCAAACCGTTGAAGCGGAGATAACGGCAGTGATGCCTTTCCAGAGAGTCCGTGGTGCTGAGAATCGGGCAAGAAACAAACTGTCAAATGGACCGCTGAGGGCGCAGTCAAAGGCTTTTTGCCGAGTAATCTGCGACGCAGGGCATGCGTTATTTGCCGGGGATATGTTGGTATCCTGCAAAGTGCATAGGCTTCGTCCTATGAATTCAAGGTGGCACCGCGGATTGGTAAATGATTCGTCCTTGACAGAAAAAGCTCTTTCTGTCAAGGACGGTTTTGTTTTTATAAAACCTGCTTTGACAAAAGACAGAGGTCATGGCAGGTTTTTATTTTGGAGGTAATGACAATGCTCTTAACCAAACGATGGCGAAGCTGACAGCAAACCAATCAATCAAAAAAGAAAACTTTAACCATTTTAATTTTTGGAGGTAATTACCATGCAATTCAACGATGTAAATTTTGACACCTATTTCAAAAACTATCCCAACGCTGAGGGCTATTTCGGAAAGTACGGCGGATCCTATATCCCCCCTGAGCTTCAGAAAGCCATGAACGAAATCACCGAGGCCTATTTCACCATCTGTAAATCCAGCAAATTCGTCAGCGAACTGCGCAGAATCAGAAAGGAATTTCAGGGCAGACCGACCCCCGTTTCTTATCTGGAAAGACTCTCCTCTTCTCTGGGCAATGTTCAGCTCTATGTCAAGCGTGAGGATCTCAACCACACCGGTGCTCACAAGCTCAACCACTGCATGGGCGAAGCCCTTCTTGCCAAATACATGGGCAAGAAGAAGGTAATCGCTGAGACCGGTGCCGGTCAGCACGGTGTTGCCCTCGCCACAGCCGCTGCTTATTTCGGTCTGGAGTGCGATGTCTACATGGGTGCCGTCGACATCAAAAAGCAGGCGCCCAATGTGGCCAGAATGAAGATCCTCGGCGCCAATGTCATCGAGGTAACCGACGGCCTTGCCACCCTCAAGGAAGCCGTTGACGCCGCTTTCATGGCATACTGCAAAGAATATAAGGACTGCATTTACTGCATCGGCTCCGTTGTCGGCCCTCACCCCTTCCCGATGATGGTTCGCGATTTCCAGAGCGTTGTGGGCATCGAGGCCAGAGAGCAGTTCCTGGAGATGACCGGAGAACTGCCTGACGCAGTCGTAGCCTGCGTCGGCGGCGGCTCCAATGCAATGGGTCTTTTCTCAGGCTTCCTGAATGATCCCGTTGATATCTACGGCGTGGAACCTCTCGGCCGCGGCAAAGCTCTCGGCGATCATGCCGCCAGCCTGACCTACGGCACAGAGGGCGTTATGCACGGCTTTAACAGCATCATGCTCAAGGACGAAAAGGGCGAACCGGCTCCCGTTTATTCCGTCGCCAGCGGCCTTGACTATCCCTCTTCCGGCCCCGAGCACGCTTTCCTGCGCGATCTCGGCCGCGTAAAATATGATGTTGTCGACGACAACGAGACCATCGACGCTTTCTACACCCTCTCACGCCTTGAAGGAATCATCCCCGCCATCGAAAGCTCCCATGCCGTTGCCTATGCCATGAAGCTGGCAAAGAAGATGGAAAAGGGTTCCATTCTCATCAACCTTTCCGGCCGCGGTGACAAGGATATGGATTATGTCATCGAGAAATTCGGTATCAGAGAATAATGAAATACTATCCCCTTGCTGCAGAAAACCAAGTTTTCTGCAGCATTTTTTCAAGAAACATATTGACAAATATCTATATGATGGTTATACTAACGATAGACAGTGATCCATCGGAGGTGATCTCATTGGAAACAGATGAAAAGAAAACCGCTGTCGTTTTCAAGGCTTTCTGCGATGAAAACCGCATCCGGATTCTGAAACTGCTCAAAGACGGAGAGAAATGCGCCTGCCGGCTCCTGGAAGAAATGCAGATCACCCAGCCGACGCTCTCTCACCACATGAAAATACTGTGTGATTCCGGTGTTGTCGTCGGACGCAAAGAGGGTAAGTGGACCCACTATTCCATTTCAACCACAGGAGCGGCTTATGCCGTACAGTGCTTAAAAGAGCTGACAACGATTGAGACGCTACATGAAGAAAAGCCGTGCTGTGAAGAGTAACTTTTCTTTTCGGCACGGTTTATCCCGTCACTATTATATAGACACATTTCCATATAACGATTTGAAAGGAGGTGCTTTATGGAAGCAATCAAAACCCTTTGGAATTTCTTTCAAAATGAAATTCTAGGCATGAGATGGCTCAATCGTCTCATCGGCACAATCCTGACCGCCTGCGGACTTGACACGACGGGCAAAATCGGCGCAAGTGTTCAGTTTTTTCTCTACGATACGCTGAAAATCATGATATTGCTGGGACTCTTGATTCTGATAATTTCCTATATTCAGAGCTATTTTCCGCCGGAAAGAACGAAAAAAATTCTCGGCAGATTTCACGGCATAGGTGCCAATGTCCTTGCGGCGCTACTGGGCACGGTCACACCCTTTTGTTCCTGCTCATCTATCCCTTTGTTTATGGGCTTTACCGGTGCAGGACTTCCTCTGGGTGTCACTTTTTCCTTTCTCATTTCTTCGCCGATGGTCGACCTCGGCAGTCTGGTACTGTTGATGAGCATTTTCGGCTGGAAAGTCGCTGTCATTTATGTGATCCTCGGCCTGATCATTGCCGTTGCCGGCGGAACCCTGATCGAAAAGCTGCACCTGGAAAACCAAGTGGAAGAATTTATCCGCCAGGCTCATGCCGTCGATGTTCCCCGGGAGGAATTGCATTTTAAAAACCGTATACAATATGCCTGTGGGCAGGTCGTTTCCACGGCCAAAAAGGTTTTCCCCTATGTGCTCATCGGTGTCGCCGTCGGCGCCGTCATTCACAACTGGATACCGCAGGATTTCATTGTGAAATTACTCGGTGAAAACAATGCTTTCGGCGTGGTACTGGCAACGATCGCAGGCGTTCCGATGTATGCCGATATTTTCGGCACCATTCCCATCGCTGAAGCCCTGCTTGAAAAAGGGGCTTTGCTCGGTGTTGTGCTGTCTTTCATGATGGCCGTCACCACCTTGTCTCTGCCCTCGATGATTATGCTGCGCAAGGCCGTGAAGCCGAAGCTTCTGGGAATCTTTATCGCCATCTGCACGGCAGGCATTATCCTGGTCGGATACTGTTTCAATCTGATACAACCTTTTATTATTTAATTTTTCGGAGGTATGATTATGTCAATTTTTAACTTCGGCAAGAAAAAAGAAAGTCCCTGTTGCTGTGGCTGCGGTGCCGCAAGCAACACAGAAGAAACCGCAAACACTTGCGGCTGTGAAGCAAAAGGCAGTGTTTCCTCGGTCAAGGTCTTGGGCGCAGGATGTAAATCCTGTCATGCGCTCTATGAAAACACAAAGCAGGCCGCAAAAGCCCTGGGCTTATCCCGGGAACCGGAATACATCACCGATATGCAGAAAATCATGGAATACGGGGTAATGACGATGCCGGCTCTCGTGGTCAACGAAAAGGTGGTCTCTCAAGGCAAAATCCTGAAGCCCGCCGAAATCGAAAAGCTGCTGAAATAAGATAAGACGGATTCACCGAAACAAACGGTGAGTCCGTCTTTTTTTAGCGATATGATCGTGGTCCGTACCGTTTCAAATGTGGAAGCATTTCTGCAGAGTCTTGTAATCTCCCAAAACCAGCAGCGTTTCATCCTCATGCAAAACCGTATCGGAAGTAACGGAAAGATTCATCTGACCGTTTTTCTTCACTGCCATGATATTGATATTATAACGCTTGCGAATATCAATCTGTCCGACGCTCATGCCGACCCATGACCGCGGCACCGTAACCTCGAAGACCGCATTGGAGTCATCTAACTCAATATAGTCAAGAATGTGATCGGCACTGTAGCGCATGGCCGCCCACTTTGCCACCTGCTTTTCAGGATACACCACCTTATCGGCTCCGTTGCGAAGAAGGAACTTTTCCTGAACATCGCGCTCGGCACGGGAGACAACAAGGCTCGCTCCCAGCTCTTTCAGAAGCGATGTGGTTTCCAATGAGCTCTGGAAATCATTACCGATGGCCACAAAGCAGACATCAAAGTTTCTAATTCCCAAAGATTCCAGAAATTCCATATTGGTGCTGTCACCGATCTGTGCGCTGGTGACGATATCCAAAGCCGCGTCAACCCTGTCCTCGTTTTTGTCCACGGCCATCACCTGATGACCCAGACGGTTGAGATGCTCGGCGATGCTTTTGCCGAACCTGCCAAGACCGATTAATAGTATTGATTTCATCTTAACCCACCGTAATCCTTTCCAATGGAAGTTTTGCCAATTTTTTATTGGTGCCGGAAAATACCGCATAAATCAGCGTCAGACTGCCGACTCTGCCCAGAAACATCAACGCCATGAGCACAAGCTGAGAGATCAGTCCCAGATGCGGCGTAATGCCGAGAGACAAACCGACAGTGCCCACGGCCGACGCAGTTTCAAAGGCACAGTCACTGAGAGGAATGTCCTCCGCCACACTGATAATGATGGCGCCGCCGACGAAAGCGGAAATATACATCATCAGAATCGTCGCTGCGTTTTTAACGACGGAGCTGTCGATTCTGCGGCCGAAAAACTCTGCGTCCTCACGGCGGCGAAAAACGGCCAGCGCATTGGCTAACAGCACCGCGATGGTTGTCGTTTTCATTCCGCCGGCCGTGGAGCCCGGTGAACCGCCGATCAGCATCAGGGCAATCAGCATTGCCTGTGCGGCTCCGCTGAGAACCGTCAGATCCACGGTATTAAAGCCTGCCGTTCGCGGCGTCACCGCCTGGAAAAAGGCCGGAAGAATCCGCTTGCCGAAAGGCATATAGTCAAACTCAATGAAGAGGAAAAACAAGGTGGGAATTAAGATGAGGATAAATGAGGTGAGAATAATCACCTTGCTCTGCATACGGTACCGGCGCAGATGCTGTCGATTGGTTCGGATATCATCCCATGTTAAAAAGCCGAGACCGCCGATGATGATTAGCGCGGTCAGGGTGAAAACCACCAAAGGATCCTCGCAATAATGCATCATGGAAGCAAAGGGAGCCGCGTGGGTTCCCATCACATCAAAGCCGGCATTACAGAAAGCCGAAATGGAAGTGAAAACAGCCATCCATATTCCTTTCGGGCCGAAATCTCTGATAAAAGCCGGTGCCATCAGAATAGCTCCTACGGCTTCAATGAGGAAAGTAAACTTGAGAATAAAGCCGGTCAGGCGGACGATTCCGCCGACCTTCGGCGCGGATATCGCCTCCTGCATGGTGCTTCTCTGCATGAGAGATATTCTTCTGCCCGAGAGAAGAGCGATGGATGCCGCCACGGTCACAACGCCGAGACCGCCGATCTGAATGAGAAAGATGATGACCAACTGGCCGAAAAACGACCAGTAAGTCGCCGTATCCACCACCACGAGACCCGTCACACAGACGGCTGAAACAGAAGTGAAAAGGGCATCGTTAAAGGGCGTAAAGTGCCGGGAAGTCGAGGAAATCGGCAGCATCAGCAGCAGTGCACCGAAAAAAATCACCGCCGCAAAACCGAAAATAATCGTCTGAAAGGTCGTCGGCTTGCGCTTGAGGCGTTTCAGCGCCCGCGTCCCGAGGCTTTTGCCGCCGGGCCCGGTATATCTGTTTTTCATTCGCCGCATGAAATGCTCAAAACGGGATGATATTCTGTCATAAAAATCCATGATTAAATGCCTGCCTGCTTTCTTTTGATGCGTCTGACTCTGTTGATATGCCTTTCAAAGCTGCCGCTTTGAATCAGTTCGGCCAAAACATACTGTTCAAAAACCGGAACCGTACAGGAATAGAAGCCCAGCTTACTTTCAAATTCACCGAGCATCTCTTCCGGCAAAACCATATATCCCACACGAATCGAGGGCGCAATGGTTTTCGAGAAGGTGTTGAGATATATCACCGGCCCCTGATGGGAAAGAGAGAACACCGTGTCTTCATTTTTTTTGGAAACGGTTAACTCGGATTCATAATTATCCTCGATGATATAGCCGCCTCGTTCCTTGGCCCAGAGAATATATTCACGGCGCTTGGAGGCCGTGGCCGTCACGCCGCTGGGGAAACTGTTAAAAGGCGTTATGTGCAAAACCGTAGCCTGTGATTTTCTCAGTTCGTCAGATTTGATGCCGTCTTTCCCCATTTTCAGCATTTCGTAGTTGACGCCGTTTGCAATATAAACACGGCTGATCTTGTCATAGGAGGGGTTTTCCAGCGCATAGGTTCT
>JAQXMV010000041.1 GCA_029013165.1 Oscillospiraceae bacterium
TTTTGGCACCTTTGTTCTTTCGGTGACGAGGGGGCCCACCGCTTCGCACCCCTCGTCTTGTTGGCGTTTTTTGAGAGGTGGAGAGGGAAGTTATCCGATTTATTGGGTTCGTTGGTGCTTTTTGTTTTTTTGTGAGTGAATCGGAAAAGTGTAAGCCCGTCGGCGAAGCCGCCGGGGCGAGGGCGGCAGCCCTCGCTGCCCGCCGCGATAGCGGCGGGCATGGCGCGCGCCGGCGCGCGCGCCCACGCGGCCCCCGCACTGAGCCGAAGGCTCAGTGACCGTAAAGCGCCCTTTCGGGCGCTTTACGGCTGCGGCGCACAACCTGCGCCGCCCGGGGCCGCCCCACCTCTCCCATTGCACAACATAAAGAAAACACCGACAAACGGGATCCCCGTTTGTCGGTGTTCGCCTTACCACTGATTATGTACTTTCTCACAGAAAGCATACATGTCTTTGATCTCCAGTACTGTGCCGTCATCTAATACAGCCTTGCCGCTCCAGAGACCGTGTACCTGATGGGTTTTCATGCCCAGGTGTCCCTCAATGATCTTCGTGTAGGTGTAATTGTCATAGTAGGGTATCATGGTCATGTCAAAGCGGCCGTCCTCGGAAAGGAAATGCCAGGGCTTCATCCAGCTGTCGCCGATCTCAGGGTCGTTCTCCACGGTGACGGCGCCGATTTTGTGGCACTTTCCGTCGTAGAATATGGCCGTTTCCGTGGCGTTGCTCTCATCGCCGAAGCCCCAGGTCAGCTCGAAGCCGAAGAGCTTGCCGTCAAGGTTTGTGCTGCCGTTTGCCCAGTACCAGTAGTTGTCATGGGGCCAGACGCCTCTGCCCCAGTCCAGAACCGTGAAAGTCTTGCTTTTGTCCAGGGTAATTTCTCTGTCTCCGATTCTGACGGTACCCGAGGTGGGCATGCAGTTGATTTTGTTGGTGTAGAAAAAGTGTCCTTTTTTGTCGAAAGGCGTCGCGATGGTGATGCTCTCGTGATTCAAGAGCATTTCACAGGTGAGGTCGATCTCCATGGGCTTGCCCTTGGCTTTGCCGCTGAAATGCAGATGTCGCGTGAAAGAGCCGACATCAAAGGTCACCTCTCGGCCGCTGCGGCTGTAGCGGAAATGATAGGGCTTGTCGCCGTTGCGGTTCAGAGGATTTTTCTTCACGGTCAGCGGCTCCAGAGTCATGTCGTCAAATCTTTCGCCGGTTCTGAGGTTGAGATATGTAGCGGTGATGCATGAGCCGTAGGAAATATTGAAAAAATTGAGTTGGATCATGTGTTCGCCGTCGCTGGTCTGATAGAAGTCCCATTCTTTCACTCTCCAGCGAGAGGCGGTAATGTTTTCGCGGTTATAAATAAAGAGATTCCTTTTGCAGTAGCCGGGCTTGGTGAGGTTTCCGTTCTCGTCGAGCAGGGGCGTCGGTGCTGTAATTTGCTGTTGTTTGCTCATAGTGTCATTCTCCTCTGTGTTTGTTGATAAAATAATTGTATACATTTACCGTGAATTTGTCAATAAGGACGAAAATTATTCTTCCCCCGAATGGTGGACGGCACGCACCAAAAAAACCAGTCTTTCGATGATCTCCTCTGCCGTGGGGCTTTCTCCGGCGCAGGGTACCTGCCGCCAGAAATAGCGTATATTTTCGTCGGGACTGCGAAGCCCTGCCTCGGCAAGGGCTTCGATGGTGCTGCGCACCTCGCTCTCACTCACGCCGAAGCGCCGGGCCGAAGCCGATATAACCTCACTGTAGGTTTGCATCAGTGACCACTCCTCTCACGAAGGATAGTTTTATCCCGGCTTATATTTTTTATTCAGCCGTGTGCGCTTATTAAATCAATATATGGACAAAAATGCCTGATTATGATAAAATAAAAAAGATATGCCGCGGCTTTTCCACTGAAAATCAGGATAATCAGCCGCAGGCGTACATAGAAATGATACGAGGTGAACGATTATGAAAAAAATAGACATCAAGCAGCTGAAAGAAAATCCCATATCCCTTTTTGACGACGAGTGGTGCCTCATCACCGCCGGCCATCAGGACAGCTATAACACCATGACGGCGTCATGGGGCGCTATGGGTGAGCTGTGGAATAAAGAGGTCTGCTTTATTTTTATCAGACCCCAGCGATATACCTTTGAGTTCGTGGAAAGAGAGGAGTATTTCACCATCTCTTTTTTGGGTGCGGAGAATAAGAAAGTCCACGCCGTCTGCGGAAAATACAGCGGCAGAGATCATGACAAGGCCAAGGAAACCGGCCTGATTCCCATGGAGATCGACGGCAGTGTGTCCTTTGAGCAGAGCCGCATCGTGCTGGTTTGCCGCAAGCTCTACGCCCAGGATATCGACCCCCGGGGTATGATTGACAGCAGCATTGATCCGGCCTGCTATCCCGGCAAGGATTACCACAGAATGTATGTGGGAGAAATCGTCTCCTGCTATGTCCGGGACTGAGATAGGAAAGATCGTTTCATCAGCTTTTAAAAGAATATTAAGCTTTTCCATAACTGTTGTAATTTTTCCCGGCTTATGTTAAAATGAACGGTGAAGTATAGATTAAAAAATGTGAATACAGGAGGAAATAAAATGAAAAAAACCATATCCATGAATCAGGACTGGGAGTTCTGCAAGCAGGGCGTCAAGGAAAAGGTCAATCTGCCTCACACCTGGAACGGTCTCGACGGTCAGGGAGCCGCCGGCCCCGAGGGCTACTTCCGGGGAGCCTGCACTTATACCAAGATTATTCCTCAGTATCCCGGCAAGGTTTTTCTGGAATTCAAGGGCGCAAACAGTGTCTGCACCGTCAAGGTTAACGGCAGAGTTGCCGGCACCCACGCCGGCGGTTATTCCACTTTCCGCGTGGAGATTACCGATTTTCTCACGGCGCCGAAAAATTTCCTTGAAGTAACCGTAGACAATTCCGACGACAAGAAGGTCTATCCCGGCTTTGCCGATTTCACTTTCTACGGCGGCCTCTATCGGGGCGTTGACCTGATTTACGATGTTCCCGGCACCCATTTTTCTCTCACCGATTACGGCTCCAAGGGCGTCTATGTGACGCCGAAGATCAACGGTGATATCTATGTCAAATCCATTCTCTGCGGTTATCATTCCGGCGTCAAGGTTCGCTATGAGGTCATTGACGCCGACGGCAGAACCGTGGCCGCCGCAGGTGACAAGGAAAGGCTCCATGTGGACGAGCCGATTCTCTGGAACGGTATGGAAAATCCCTATCTTTATACCCTCAAGGCAACGGTCTATGACAACGGCATTGCCATGGACGAGGTCAAGCTGCGCTTCGGCTTCCGCGAGATCACCTTTGACTGCAATGAGGGCTGTTTCCTCAACGGTAAGCACATCAAGCTCAAGGGCGTTTCCCGCCATCAGGACAGAGAAACCATCGGTAATGCCCTGACTATCCATGAGCACAAAGAGGATCTGGAGATCATCAAAAGCATGGGCGCCAATTCCCTGCGTCTGGCTCACTATCAGCAGGCAGGCGAATTCTATGACCTCTGCGATGAAATGGGATTTTTGGTCTGGGCGGAGATTCCTGTCATTTCCCGCTATCAGAAAAAGGCACAGGAAAACGCACTGCAGCAGCTCGAAGAGCTGATCAAGCAGAATATGCACCATGCCTCCATTTTCTGCTGGGGCATTGAAAATGAAATCACCATCACCAATGAGAATGAGGCGCTCATCGAGGGCATCAAGGAGCTCAATGCCTATGCCAAGCTCCTGGATCCCTCCAGACCCACCACCTGCGCCCAGTTTACCATGTGTTCCCCCTCTTCGGAGCTGAACACCATCACCGATATCCTGGCCTATAACCACTATTTCGGCTGGTACATGAAAACCTGCGACGGATTGGATCAGTGGCTGGAGAAATTCCGCGCCGTCAATCCCGGTGTGAAGCTGGGTATTTCCGAATACGGCGCTGAGGGCGTTCTCGGCTATTTCAGCGACAATCCCTCCCAGGGTGATTACTCCGAGGGTTATCAGGCTCTCTATCATGAGCATTATCTTGCTACCATCAATGCCAACGACTATATCTGGGGCTCCTATGTGTGGAATATGTTTGACTTCGGCTCCGCCGCCAGAAATGAGGGCGGTGTCAAGGGCAGAAACAACAAGGGCCTTGTGACCTTCGACAGAAAGACCAAAAAGGATGCCTTCTATCTTTACAAGGCTTTCTGGTCAGAGGAAAAGTTCCTGCACCTGGTCGGCAGTCGCTATCCGCTGAGAACCGTCGGCGAGCATAGCTTCCGCGTCTATTCCAACTGCGACAAGGTGGTCCTCAAGGTTGGCTCCAAGCAGAAAACCGTCAGTGGCAAGGGTGTTTTCGTCTTTGACGGTATGGAAATCAAGGCCGGCGAAAACAAGGTCACCGTCACCGCCGGCGACATCAAGGAAACCTTTGTCTTCACCGGCGTCGAGGAATATCCCACAGAATATGCCATGCCCGAGGGCAGTTCCACCATGGTCAGAAACTGGTTCGTGGAAAAGAGCGACGAATCCAATCCCGACTGCTACAGCCTTGACGACAAGATCGGCGATATTCTCAAGAGCGAGGATATCCTGGGCATGGTCGGCGGTTTCGCCGGCAAGCTGCTGAAAAGCCCCCTGATGGCGGCCGTCAAGCCCTTTACCCTCAGACAGGTGCTTTCCCTGAAGTTCATCAGCCTGGATCCCGAAATGATCGACATGGTTGAGCAGTTCCTGAAAACAGTGAAAAAAGTATAATCTATTTTGCGGCAGTCTGCCCTGTTTTGTGTCTCCGGTACGCAGCAGGGCAGACCGTTTGTTATGCATCAAAGCTTCATTTTGTGACGCTTTATCAACAACTATCGAATAAAATTTAGACACCTGCCATAATATAAACCGAAAAACAATTAAATTTTATGTAACATATGTATATAAGCATTGACATAAAGCCTTGATTTTGTTACAATAAATTCGTATTACTGCGGCTGTGCGCAGCAAAGTGAGCAGCCGTTCACAATTTAAGGAGGATATACCTATGACAGACGCAAAAACCTTGGCATATATCAATATGTATGCTGTCCTCGGCACTCTTGAAAATCTCTGCGAGCTTGACAGTCAGGCCGGCGAGCTTATCAGGACGAAGAAGCCCGTTTCCATCGCATTGGCGGTCACGGACGGTCCCAGCGCCACCATCACTTTCAAAAACGGCAGATGCAGAATGGAACAGGGCGTCAATGACTGCGATGTGCTTCTTCCTTTCAGCTCCTGCGAAAAATTCAACGGACTCATTGACGGTACCGTCACCCCCATTCCGGCAAAGGGATTTTCCAAGATCGGTTTCCTGCTGAAAAAATTCACGCCGCTGACCGATCTGCTGGCCAAATATCTCAAGCCCTCCGAGGAGGACCTCAAGGACGACAAATTCTTCGAGATCAGCACCAAGCTGATGTTCTATGTCATCACCGTCGCCCTCTCTCAGATCGGCAATAACGACAGCATCGGAACATTCAGTGCCAGCCAGATCCCCGACGGCATCATCGAAGTTTCCATCAAAAACTCCGTCAGCGCGGGCATTTATGTCAAAAACGGTCACATGGTCACCGTCAAGCAGAAGCCCGATACTTTCCGTTCCAAGATGGAGTTTTGCGATATCCGTCTGGCAAGAGATCTCTTTGACGGCAAGGTCAATGCCGTGGCCTCGATCGGTGAGGGCAAGGTCGGTATGTTCGGCCTGGTAAGTATGCTTGACAACATGAACAGAATTCTTGACAGAGTTGCACTCTATCTCGCTTAAGGAGGTCATAACATGAGTTTTCCCGTTTATAAATATGACAAAAGCACCGAGCTCTTCAACAGAGCCACCAAAGTTATCCCCTCAGGTATCTACGGTCACCTGGGCCCTGCAGAGGGTCAGTTTATCCCCGTCAGCAAATGGCCCATGTTTGCCGAAAAGGCCAAGGGCTCCTATATCTGGGATGTAGACGGCAATAAGTTCATCGACTATATGTGCGCCTACGGCCCCAATGTGTTGGGTTACTGCGATCCCGATGTGGACGCGGCGGCTCAGAAGCAGATCGCCCTGGGCAACTGCACCACCCAGCCGGGAAAGATCATGGTCGAGTGTGCAGAGCTTCTCGTTGACACTGTCAACACCGCCGACTGGGCTTTCTTCATGAAAAACGGCAACGACGCCACTCAGGGTGCCGTCATGTGTGCCAGAGCCTATACCCACAGAAAAAAAGTCATTATGTTCTCCGGCTATTATCACGGTGTTTCTCCCTGGTGCATGAAGAAAGACTATCCCGGTGTTCTCGAGGAAGATGTTATCAATAACATCATCGTTCCCTGGAACGATATTCCGGCGCTGGAAAAGGTCATCAGCGAAAACAAAAACGAAATCGCCT
>JAQXMV010000042.1 GCA_029013165.1 Oscillospiraceae bacterium
GCACTTTTTACCGGTTAAGGGCCTGTTTGCTTTTGCCCTGTATCTGATACCTTACGGAATTATTGGCTATGATATATTACGCAAGGCTTTTTGGGGGATTGTGCACGGAGAGGTTTTTGATGAAAATTTCCTGATGGCTGTCGCAACGATCGGGGCTTTGGCGCTGGATCTGGTGAAGAACGGTGACTATGTCGAAGCCATTGCCGTGATGCTGTTTTACCAGATCGGCGAGCTTTTTCAGAGCTACGCCGTGGGCAGGAGCAGAAAAAATATCAGCAAGCTCATGGATATCAGGCCCGATTATGCCAATATTGAGCGTGAGGGAAAGTTAGAGCAGGTTGACCCTTACGAAGTGGATATCGGCACGCTGATTATTGTTCAGCCCGGCGAAAAAGTTCCCATTGACGGGTTGGTGGAAGAAGGGGAGTCCAGCCTGAATACGGTTGCGCTCACCGGTGAGAGCTTACCCCGTGATGTCAAGGCCGGTGACGAAATTATCAGTGGCTGTATCAATATGACCGGGGTGCTGAAAATTCGTACTACGAAGGATTTCGGCGAATCCACGGTTTCCAAGATTCTGGATCTGGTGGAAAATGCAAGCTCCCGTAAATCAAAATCCGAGGATTTTATCTCAAAATTTGCGAAAGTATACACGCCGACGGTATGTTACAGTGCGTTGGCTTTGGCCGTTATTCCGCCCCTTGTCAGTTTGCTCATTCTCCAGTCTCCGGCCAACTGGGGGACTTGGATTTACCGTGCCCTGTCTTTCCTGGTTGCCAGCTGCCCCTGTGCTCTGGTGGTCAGTATTCCGCTTAGTTTCTTCGCCGGTATCGGTGGCGCCAGTAAAGAGGGAATTCTCGTCAAAGGCTCCAACTATTTAGAGGCTCTCTCCAAAACGGGTTATGTAGTATTTGACAAAACCGGCACTTTGACCCAGGGTGTATTTGAAGTCAGTGCGATTCACCACAATAAAATGCCGGAAGACAAGCTGATTGAGTATGCGGCGCTGGCGGAAAGCGCGTCCTCGCACCCCATTGCGCAGAGCCTACAGCGTGCTTATGGTTTGCAGTTGGACCGCAGCCGCGTGAGTGAAATTCAGGAAATCAGCGGTAACGGCGTCATTGCCAAGGTTGACGGATTAGCTGTCGCCGCCGGCAACAGCAAGCTCATGAAACACCTCGGTATTGATCATAAGGACTGCCACAAAATCGGTACGGTGATTCATCTTGCGATAGACGGAAAATATGCCGGACATATTGTGATTTCCGATGTCGTCAAGCCGACTTCTGTCGAAGCGATTACGGCCCTTAAAAAAGCTGGCGTAAAAAAGACCGTGATGCTGACAGGAGATAGAGACGCCGTAGCGCAGCAGGTTGCCGATTCGCTGGGAATTGATAAGGTTTACAGTGAACTTCTGCCGGGAGACAAGGTCTCGAAAGTGGAAGAACTGCTGACGGAAAAGCCGAAGAAATCGAAGCTCGTCTTTGTGGGAGACGGTATCAATGACGCGCCTGTCCTTTCGCGCGCGGATATCGGTATCGCCATGGGTGCGATGGGTTCCGATGCGGCGATTGAGGCGGCCGATGTTGTCTTGATGGATGATAATCCTGTTAAAATAGCGAAAGCCATTCAGATTTCTCGAAAATGTCTCAGTCTTGTGTATCAGAACATTGTTTTTGCCATCGGTATTAAAGTGCTGGCGCTGATTCTGGTTGCCTTTGGCGCCGCCACCATGTGGCTGGCCATTTTTGCCGATGTTGGCGTCACGATCTTGGCCATTCTCAATTCTACCCGTGCCTTGTTTGTGAAGAAACGATAATATCATTCTGAGGCTATATGATCATTTGAAAATGATATCGGTTAACAAAATAGCAGACTATAATAAAAAAGCAATTATAAACGAAAGTAAGCGGCACAAGGTCTTGTGTCGCTTGCCTTTTTTTGCTATCTTGACTATAAAAAAATTGAGTATTCACGAGAATCAAATTCCTTATGAATACTCAATGTGGTGCGAGAGACGGGACTTGAACCCGTACGAGCTGCCCCACACGCCCCTCAAACGTGCGCGTCTGCCGATTCCGCCACTCTCGCATATTCACTTGTCTCAAACTTTTACCAAGCGCGCGTAACTCTTATGATTCCGATTCACTTGCTTTCGTTTGAACGCTTGTATAATATATCACTTTCCTTGGCAAAAGTCAACCCTTTTTCGGCTTTTTTTACATTTTTCTTGACTTGATTCGTATTCCTATTTATAATATTTATGAAGATGAAATTCGTCGGAAACTGTTTCGGTGTCACAGCCGTGGGGGAGGATAAGCGTTATGAAACGACCGCTGAGCGTGGCAGGCTTTACGATGCTTGGTACCCTCGTTCTGCTGTGCTGTTTTGGCAGCTATGCGTTGTCATTGGCACTTGGCTGTGCGTTAGCCCTGTTATTTGTTGTGTCTTTGTTTTTCGTGCGATCCTTCAGAAGCGCGACGGCTGTGCCGGTGATTCTGGCTTTTGCCCTTCTTTCCTGCGTCTTGTTTTGCCGTGCTGACAGTGCTTATCGCAGCACCTCGTCACTGGCAGGGAGATACACCCATGTCAAAGCGGTGGTCAATTCCTCTCCCAAGTTCAACAAGGACTATGAAAGATACTACTGCTCGGCGAAAATTGTGCTCATTGACGGCAAAAAGTATCAAGGCAATATCCGCATTTCTTTCAGTGAAGCGAAAGATGAGATGGATTCTTCGGCACTTCGTCCGGGAAACATTCTTACCTTTGACGGCTTTCTCTATCAGGTCGGTGGCAAAAACAGTGACATATCCGATTATTTTAAGACGGATCAAATTTTCATCGGTGTCTATGCGGTGAAAAATCTTCATATTACTGAGGCACCCGTGAAGCCTTTGACCTATTACTGTGAAAATATCCGCAAAACCATCAGTATGGGACTCCTGCGGGATTACGGCATGAAATGCGGAAGTGTGATGATTTCTTTGGTTACCGGAGATAAATCCTATCTTTCCGATACGGTCTACGACCAATTCAAGCGCGCCGGTGCGGCGCATCTGATGGCAGTTTCCGGATTGCACCTGTCGGTGCTATTGATCTTTTTGACCTTTCTGCTGAGAAAGAAGGGGAAGCGGCTAAATACACCGACCTACCTTTTCTTTTGCCTTTTCGTTGTGTTCATGATGTTTCTCTCTCAGTTCAGCGGCTCGGTGACGAGGGCAGGCATCATGATGCTGTTCATGCTGACCGGTGAACGCTTCGGTGAAAGCGCGGATTCTCTCAATTCTCTCGGCTTTTCCTGCATGGTGATTCTCTTGGTCAATCCTTTCAGCGCCATGGATGTGGGATTCCTGCTGTCGGTACTTTCCACCTATGGTATCCTTGTGATGGCAGTGCCGGTGAATGCCGCGGCGGCAGAACGCCTTGGGGCTGATAGAAAAGACAAATGGTATATTCCGTTTCTGACAGATGGAATATACAGCCTCAGCATTAGCCTTGCCGTATATATGTACACCCTGCCTGTTATTGCCGTTACTTTCGGTGAGATTTCAAAGGTTGGCTGGCTCACGAATCTGATTTTGTTGCCGGTTTCCGCTTTTCTTGTGATCATCGCGGCGATCAGTGCGGTGCTTTCGGCTTTTGGATTATTGCCGGGTTTCGTGGCGGCCCTGTTCAGACTGTTTGTGGAATTTGCCGTGAAAGTGACAGAAATCTTAGGCGGTGAAAATTCGGTTATCCATGTTAGAAGTCAAGGGCAGGTGGCTTTCTTTTGTCTTTTGCCGTTACTTTTGTTCTGTGCTTATGAATTTATCGGGAAGAAAATTTGGCGCAAATTTCGTCTCTCACAGAAAATGGAAGAGATTGCATAGGGCAGGGGAGCCGGTGAAGAAACAAGCGTATATAAAATGCACCTCAAAGGCTGTTTGCTTTTGAGGTGCAAATTCTTTTGTTAGATTTGTTAATAACCGATATATACGCCGATAAGGTTCATGGCAATGGCCGCTATGAATTCCAGCACAAAGAGCTTCCAGATAGCCTTGAAATATTTGCCGTAGGAGAGATTGATCATACCCAGAGCGATCATCAGCAGTCCGTTTGTGGGGAAAAGCACATTGCAGAAGCCTTCGCTGAGACAGAAAGCTACAATGAGGTTTTGTCTGCCGATGCCGACCATATCCACCAGAGGCAAAAGAATAGGCATGAGCAGAAAGGCTTTAGCAGAGCCGCTGCTGATAAAGAACTCAAAAACGCAAATGACAAAGAAAATGATAACTATGGAAATGTAGGGATTCAGGCCGCTGATGGCGTTGTGTACCCAATAGAGCAAGGTGTCGATAATTTTACCCGACTTGAGAATATAAGTGACGCTGATGATGAAAATAATAATCGGTGCGCAGGGCAGGATGGTCTTTGCGCCGGAGAGAAAACTGCGAAGCAGATTTTTTCCTTTAATGCCTGAAATATGACCGGCTCTCAGTCCGCCGACCGTGAAAAGAACGGCCATAGAAGCAAGGGGCAGATAACCGATAATATCCGATATAGCCTGATCCTTTACGATAATATTCGTGGTCAGACAAATGACGGTTATGACGAGAACGGCCAGAAGAGAAGAGACAAAAGCCTTCGTTGCCTTCGGCAAATTCGGGTTGGCCATGGCTTTTGCCGTTTCCTCTTCATTGAGATAACGGTCACGCAGCTTCAGGTCGCTTTCGTAGCATAGGGATTTCGTCGGATCCTTTTCGACCTTTTTCGCGTAAGTGATGAGAAAACCGGCAAGGACGGCGTAAACCACAACAAAGACAGCACACCGGAATAGAACGCCGGAAAACATCGGAAGATCGGCCATGGACTGAACGATTCCCACATTGAACGGATTAAAAGTGGCGGCTGAATAACCGAAAGCTACAGAGATGAGGCTGAAGCCGAGACCGACCAGTGAGTCCCAGCCGAGAGAAAGAGAGATCGCCACGGCCAAAGGCACCAGTGTGACAGATTCTTCCATGATGCCGGCGAAAGAACTCAGTGCCATGCAGGCTAAAATCATAACGGCCAGTAAAGTATACTTTTTGTCAGAAAACCGTCGGACGACACTGCTCATGATATATTTCATGACGCCGCTTTTATCCAGTACCAAAAAGGTGCCGCCGATGAGGATAATCACCAAAATGATAATAACGCCCATCATGGCGTCGCCGGTGGCATAGATAAAGGCTTCTACCGGAGCAATAAACACCCTCCAGAAACTGTATCCGACGCTTTCTCTCGGAATTTCATGATAGGTGCCGTTGATGATGGCACCGTCAGCGTCCACATCATATAAACCTGTGGGCACCACTTGCGTGAGTATTCCGGCAAAAACCATGATACCGATAATCAGGGCGGCGATACCGATGATGGTTTTTTTCTCGATTTTTATGCCGATTGAACTGTCATCTTTCATTGATCTCTCTCCTGTGTTTTAAACTTCAATATGCATTTCTTCTCGGTTGACATAAAATGTCAGCTGATTTTTTCCGTATTTTTTGATGATTTTTATGGCCTGCTCAATGCCCGCGCCGACATCATAGGCACTGTGGGCGTCGGAACCGACGGTGATCAGCTCGCCGCCGAGCTGAAAATAACGCTCGATGAGATTTTCATCAGGCATGGTTCTGCCGATATCCTGACGAAGTCCCGAGGTGTTGATCTCAAGGGCTTTGCGGTTTTCGATCATGGTTGTCAGCAAATAATCTGCGGCGTCTGACACTTTCTTATAGTCGAAATCAATGCCGTATTTGCCCTGAATACGCCGCATGGGGCAGGTGATGTGAGCCAGAGCGTCGCACTGATCCCATTTGGCGATTTCCGCCAGTTCAAGGAAATAATCCTCCATGAATTTGTATACATCAATTTTGTCGTATTCGATTTCTTTGATATCCTGTGTCCAGCCTTTCGGTGTGTGAACGCTGGCCAGTATATAGTCATAATTTTTTGTGCCGAGTATTTTTTCTGACAGTTCGATGTCATAAAAGGGCTGGCCGATTTCAATTCCGATCAGCACCAAAAGCTGCCCCTCAAAGGCAGAACGGGCCTTGGCGCATTCAAAATAGGAGTGAAAGATGCTGCTGTTATATTTTTGTGAGAAGAATTTATCCACCTCGCAGTGATCCGTGATGGCTATGCCACGAAGACCGTTTCTGACGGCATGCTCACAAATATACATAGGCGAATGAATTCCGTCCGGTGAATTATCGGAATGAATGTGCATATCTATCAGCCTCATAGAAAAACCTCCCATCTTAAATTTAAAACATTATACATCATCATGAAAGAATATGCAATATTCTTTGCATAAAATCCGGGAGTGTTCCTCAAATTTACAGGCAAATTAATCTGAAAATCCTGCAAATAAAAGGGGAGAAACAAGGAATATTATAATTGAGGTGAATGAAATGGATTATTTGACAGTTATTCTCAGCTCATTGTTTTCCATTGCGGTTCTGCTGGCTGTGACGAAAATTATCGGTGCGCGTCAATTATCGGAGCTCAGCCTTTTTGATTATATCAACGGTATCACCATCGGCTCCATTGCGGCTGAGGCGGCCACCTGCGACGATTTTTCCGAGACCCTGAAAAAAATCGTTGCCGTGGTCATATACGGTATTGTCACCGTGGTGGTTTCCATGGTCACGGATAAATCCCTGACCATGCGCCGCTTTTTCAACGGTGCACCGCTGATCCTGATGTATGAGGGTAAACTCAATTACGGCAACTTCAAAAAGGCAAGACTGGATATTGACGAGTTTATGGTCAGAGCGAGAAACAGCGGCTATTTTAATCTTTCCGACATACACACGGCCATTTTTGAGGCCAACGGTAAGGTCAGCTTTTTGCCTATGGGAAACAACAAGCCCGTCACGCCCAAGGACTTGAAAATGAATCTGCCAAACGATTATCCCGTTCATGAGATCATCGTTGACGGCAAGATCATGAATAAGACGCTCGAGAAAATCGGCAAAAATGAGAAATGGCTGAGAGACGAAATGAAAAACAAAAGAATCGCTGACATCCATGATGTTTTTCTGGCAACCTGCGATATTAAGGGCGAGACGGATTTTTATCTGAAGGGCTGATTTAGGAAAAAGATAACAGGTTTATTTAATCGGCCGATTCACAAAATAATAGTGCAAACGCAGTAAAACATTTTTGTAAGGAGTGTATAAGACATGGCAAAGAGCTCAAGCAAGGGCATGGTTCCCGAAGCAAGAGAGGCTCTCGACAGATTCAAGATGGAAGCCGCCTCTGAGGTTGGTGTAAACCTGAAGCAGGGTTATAACGG
>JAQXMV010000043.1 GCA_029013165.1 Oscillospiraceae bacterium
CTCTGGGCTTCCCGGGTGCTCTGTATATTACACTTTTAAAGGCACTTTTCGCCCTGATCACCCGCGGCGCCTCCGCCGGCTTCATGAGCCTTTGTGGCGGTCTGCTCAGCACGGCGGCGGTGTGTCTTGTCATTCCCCTGGAGGGAAAAGTCTTTTCCTTTTTAGGGATCGGAATCATCGGCGCTGTGACCCACAACGCCGGTCAGCTCATGGCCGCTTCTCTCGTTTCAGGCACATGGGCGCTTCTTCATTACGGTAAATATCTTCTGATCTTTGCCCTGATCACGGGCTCAGTCACCGGCACCATGCTCATCATCCTCATGCCGAGACTCAGAAAAATCGGAGGAATTGACAATAAAAATAAAACAAAGGGGTTGAAGATATGAGCAAAAAAGTTGCCGGCGTTCTCACCGCGGTCAGACAGGGCCGCGGAGGAGTCAGCGTCTCCCACAACAAAAACACGGCAGAAATGCCGGTGGAAAGAATGCCCTTTCCCGACAAGGTTGTTCTGCCCATGCAGCAGCACATCGGCGCGCCCTGTGTCCCCACTGTCAAGGTCGGAGACATTGTCAGCGTCGGTCAGGTGGTGGGTGACAGCGACAAATTCGTTTCGGCGCCGATTCATGCCACCGTTTCCGGCAAGGTCACTGCCGTGGGCGATGTCAAGCTCACAAACGGTCTGATCACAAAGGGCGTCACCATCGAAAGCGACGGAGAAATGCGCCTTTATGAAGGCATCAAGCCGCCGAAGGTCACCAACAAAAAAGAACTCTGCGAAGCCATTCGCGCCTCGGGTCTGGTAGGTCTGGGCGGAGCCGGTTTCCCCACCCATGTCAAGCTGAATATCCCCGAGGGAAAAGAAGTGGACACCCTCATCGTCAATGCCGCCGAGTGCGAGCCCTACATCACCGTTGACTACCGTGAATGCATTGAAAACTCCGAAAACATCCTCAAGGGCGTGGAGCTTCTTCGCGATATTATCGGCTTCAAGCAGATCATCATCGCCATTGAGGATAATAAGCCCAAGGTTTTCAAGATCATGAAAGAGCTCGCCGACAAGGACAATGACGCCGGCGACACCATCAAGCTCATGACCCTGCGTTCCCGCTATCCTCAGGGCGCCGAGAAAATGATGGTTCTCTCCGCAACGGGCCGCAAGGTTCCGCCGGGAAAGCTCCCGGCCGATGTGGGCTGTGTGGTGATGAATGTGGCTTCCGTGGCTTTCGTGGCCCGTTACTTAGAAACCGGAAAGCCCCTTGTCAGCCGTTCCATCACCGTTGACGGCAGTGCCATCCGCAACCCGAAAAATCTGCGCGTGCCCATCGGCACCAACATTCAGGATATCGTCGATTACTGCGGCGGCTTCAAGTCCGAGCCGAGAAAAATCATCTGCGGCGGCCCGATGATGGGTATCGCCATCTGCGGAACCGACGCACCCATCTGCAAGCAGAACAACGCTCTTCTCGCCTTTGAGGACAGAAAGGATCTGATCAAGAAGGTCCGCGCCTGCATTCGCTGCGGCCGCTGCGTCGATGTCTGCCCCATGAGCCTGATGCCCACGCTCATTGAGCGCTATGCACGCATCAAGGACGCTGAAAGTCTCCAGGACAGCGGCGTTATGGTCTGCATGGAATGCGGCTCCTGCGCCTATGCCTGCCCCTCGGGCAGACCGCTGGTGCAGTATATGAGACTGGCAAAGCAGGTTATCAGAGAGGAGAGTGCAAAATAATGGCAAAAAAACTGACAGTCAGCGCATCGCCCCATGTGCGCTCCAACGAAACCACCACAGGCATCATGCTCGATGTGATCATCGCCCTTTTACCGGCACTGATCATGAGCGTTGTGTATTTCGGGCTGAGAGCTCTGACGCTGACCCTGACCTGTGTGGGCTCTTCGGTATTATTTGAATACATTGCAAGAAAAGTCATGAAGCGTGACAACACCATCGGCGACCTGAGTGCCGTTGTCACGGGTATGATTCTCGCTTTCAACCTGCCTGCCTCCCTGCCCCTGTGGATGGGTGTTGTGGGCAGTCTCATCGCCATCGTTGTGGTCAAGCAGATGTTCGGCGGAATCGGACAGAACTTCGTCAACCCGGCCATGACCGCCAGAATCATTCTGATGGTTTCTTTCCCCACAGCCATGGCAAAATGGGTGGTGCCTTTCACCAACACCTGGCGTCCCGACGCCGTTACGGCCGCCACACCCATGGCCGTGTTGGCCGGCGCCGAGGGCGGTGACATCAGCCTTGTGACCGATCAGCTCCCCTCTCTGCCCCAGATGCTTCTGGGCTGCCACGGCGGCTCCATGGGAGAGATCTGCTCCATCGCGCTGATTTGCGGCGGCATTTACCTGCTGCTGAGAAAGGTCATCTCCCCCATCATTCCTTTCACTTTCATCGGCACCGTTGCTCTTTGTATGCTCCTGGCCGGCAAAGGCAATCTCGAATTTGTGGCCTATGAGCTTCTCGGCGGCGGACTGATCCTGGGCGCTTTCTTCATGGCGACCGATTATTCCACCTCCCCCATCAATAAAAAGGGTAAGATCATCTTCGGTATCGGCTGCGGCCTGATCACCTCGGTCATTCGCCTCTTCGGCTCACTTCCCGAGGGTGTATCCTTCTCCATTATCCTGATGAATATCCTCGTTCCCCACATCGAACGCATGACTAAGTCAAAGGTTTTCGGTGAGGTCAAGGAGAAGAAAGAAAAGGAGGCGGCCAAGGCATGAAAAAGAAAATGAACCCCAAAGAGGTCCTGATCCCTACGGTGGCTCTGCTGCTCATTTGCCTGATCGCCACCACGCTGCTGGCGCTGACCAATAGCGTCACCGCCGAAAAGATCGCCCTGAATGCCGTGGAAACCGAAAAATCCAGCCGTATGCTGGTTATGCCCGAGGCTTCCTCTTTCGGTGAGGTTGTCAGCCGCGACGGCGGTGTAACGGTCTGCGAAGCGCTGGACGCCGACAGCAACACCATCGGTTACGTTTATACCGCCGGTGCCAAAGGCTACGGCGGCACCGTCAGCGTCATGATCGGCCTTGACACCGAGGGCACCATTCTCGGCATCGAGATTCTCTCCCACGGTGAAACACCGGGTCTCGGCGCCAATGCCGTCAAGCCGGAATTCAAAAACCGCTTTGTGGGCAAAAGCGGTACCCTCACCGTAAACAAAACATCCAATGACGGACAGAACATCCAGGCCATCACCGCCGCCACGATCACCTCAAAGGCGGTCACAAGCGCAGTGAATATGGCACTGGCTGACTATGAAGCAATGACAGGAGGCGTTCAATAATGGCTGAAAAGAAATCACTCGGCAAAGAATTTACCAAAGGCATTATTGCCGAAAACCCGGTTCTTCGCCTGGTACTCGGCACCTGCCCCACCCTGGCCACAACGACCTCCGTTGAAAGTGCTCTCGGTATGGGTCTTGCGGCGTCCATCGTTCTTGTCTGCTCAAATATTGTTATTTCCGCACTGAGAAAGGTGATTCCCGACAAGGTCAGAATACCGGCCTATATCGTCATCATCGCTTCCTTTGTCACCATCGTTCAGATGGCTGTCAAAGCTTTCCTCCCCTCTCTGGACGAACAGCTGGGCGTATATCTCCCCCTGATCGTTGTTAACTGCATCATCCTCGGCAGAGCCGAGGCCTTTGCCAGCAAAAACCCTGTTCTGGCTTCCGCCATTGACGGACTGGGCATGGGCGTAGGCTTCACCGCCGCCCTCTTCCTGATGAGCAGCGTCCGTGAGATCTTCGGTGCCGGCACCTTCCTCGGCACCAATATCCCCGTCATCGGCAATAATCCCATGCTGATCTTTATTCTTCCTCCGGGAGGCTTCTTCGTCTTCGGTATTCTCATGGCCGTTGTCAACAAAATGGCGGAAAGCAAGGGCAAACAAAGAGCCGAGCTTCGCGGCTGCGAAGCCTGCCCCATGGCTCAGAACTGTTCCCTGAACAAGAAAGCGGAATGCGAAGCAAAAGAAAAGCCGGCTGTCAAGGCAGCAGCACCGGCAGAAGAGAAAAAGGAGGTGGCTGAAGCATGACAAAGGAACTGATTGCGATTCTCTTAACGGCAATTCTGACCCAAAACTTTGTTCTGGCGAAATTCCTTGGTATTTGTCCTTTCCTCGGCGTTTCCAAAAAGCTCAACACCGCCGTGGGCATGAGTGCCGCCGTCATCTTCGTCATGGCGCTGGCCACAGCCGTCACCTTCCCCATCAACAAATATCTCCTTGTGAAGTTCGATCTTGAATATCTCCAGACCATTGTCTTTATTCTGGTCATTGCGGCTCTGGTTCAGCTCGTTGAGATCATCCTGAAAAAGTATATGCCGGCCCTCTACAACGCCCTTGGCATTTATCTTCCTCTGATCACCACCAACTGCGCTGTTCTCGGCGTTGTTATCCTCAATATCGACGAGGGCTACAACTTCGCACAGTCCATGTTCAGCTCCGTCGGCGCCGGTCTCGGCTTCATGCTGGCCATGGTCATGTTTGCCGGCGTGCGAGAGAGGCTGGAATCCTGCGAGGTACCCAAATTCATGCAGGGTCTGCCCATTACTCTTGTGGCGGCTTCTCTGGTTTCCGTTTCCTTCCTGGGCTTCACGGGAATCGTTGAAAATATCTTCGGTTAAGGAGGCAAAAGAATGAGTGGAATTATCATTGCAGTTGTCATTGTGGCCGCCATCGGTCTCATCGCCGGTCTCGGTCTTGCCATCGCTTCGATTGTCTTTGCCGTACCCGTGGACGAGACGGAGGTCAAGGTCAGGGAATGTCTGCCCGGCGCCAACTGCGGCGCCTGCGGCTACACCGGCTGCGACGGCTATGCCCAGGCTCTCGCCAAGGGCGAAACCTTATCCTGTAATCTCTGTATTCCCGGCGGAAACGACACCGCAAAGGCCGTAGCCGAAATCATGGGCCTCTCGGTAGAGGAAATGACTCCCATGGTTGCCGCCGTCATGTGCCAGGGAAACAAGCTCAATGTGGAGGAAAAGCTGGAATACAGCGGTGTGCACTCCTGCAAAATCGCCACACAGCTTTTCGGCGGTCCCAAAAACTGTGTTCACGGCTGTATCGGCTTCGGTGACTGTGTCGCTGTCTGTCCCTATGAGGCAATTTTCATCTGTGACGGCGTGGCAAGAATCAACCCCGACAAGTGCCGTGCCTGCAAGATGTGCATAAAAACCTGTCCAAGGGGTCTTATAGACCTTTTCCCCCTCAACACAGCAAAAGCTGCGGTTCTGTGCAAAAACCACGACAAGGGCGCTCAGACGCGAAAACAGTGCAAGGCCGGCTGTATCGGCTGCATGAAATGCGTCAAAGCCTGTCCTGCAGGCGCTGTTTCCGTTGAAAACTTCTGTGCCAAAGTGGATTATGAGAAGTGTATCGGCTGCGGCGAGTGTCACAAGGTTTGCCCCATCGGCAGCATTGATATTTATAACATCAAGAAACATCAGTAACGGAAAAGTTGAAAACCACCGTATTTGTGAACGCAAATACGGTGGTTTTTTATATCCCTGAGTTTTCGAAGAAAGATGGACTGATGCCGTTTCTTTGAGCAAGAAACACAGAGAGATATGATAAAAAACGGCAACGCTGACACCGGAAAGCTGTCATCTTTTACCAATCGGGTTTTCCTGTTTTGTTTTGGTATCCTCAAAGGCCGAAGATTTGAGGCGCTGTCTGTGCAGCGCCACCGTGACCGTTAAGTCCGTCTTTTATGATATATGCAAGTACCTGTCGCGCCGGGAAACCCCCGGCGAGGGTTTCCCGCGGTTTCGGAAAAATTCATCCTGAATTTCTATGAAACCTCCCTTCCTGCGCTTGATGGAGTATTTTTTCTTTTACCGTCAGCGCAGTTGTTTATTTAAGTTAAGGGCATTTCGCGCTTTGCGAAGCGCGACAAGGGGCTCTGCCCCCTTGACCCCTGCAAGCCTTTAAAATGGCCCCCGCGAAACTTTTGTCTCCTCTAATCAACAAAAACGGCGAACCAGACACCCGATAGGACTGGCTCGCCGGTATTATCATGATTACAGAAGAGCGATCGTGCCCTTGACATTGGAGCTGCTGCTATAAACATTCTGGGTTTTACATTCAATGACTGCATAAACCCTGAAATAGCAGGTTTTGCCCACAGGCAGATCACTGACCGTATAGGAGACGGTTTTTCCGCCGTCGACCATGGCGACCCTTTTATAGTCGCCGTCGGCTTTGTCGGAAACATAGATGGCGTACATATCAGCGCCTTTGACCTCATTCCACTTCAGATAGACCTTGCCGTCACCCTTGCTTTTGATGGTGACAAGCTCCGGTGCCTGGGTTTCTGTGTAGGTCACAAAGGTGTCTGCAGCGTAGGTATAATAACGCTCGCCCTTGACATCGACATAGGCTCTGATGGTAAATTTATATTTCGTTGCCGGCTTGAGGTCTGTGGCGGTGGCCACTCTCTTCTCACCGGCCTTAACTCTGGCGATGAGCTTCCAGTTTTCACCGGATCTGATGAACACCTCGTATCCGTCAGCGCCCTGATATTCCTCCCATGTGACAGAAATGGAGTTCATTGTTCTCATGCTCTGATTAGAGCTGAGAGGTGTCATGGGATATTGGATCAGTGTTTTATAGGTCAGCTTGCTGATCTTTTCCGTGATTTTCTTTCCGCACTCGCTGCATACCGAGGTCTTGACGCCCTCAGCGGTCAGAGTCGGATTCTTTGTCACTGAGCTTTTGTATTGATGGGTCAGGCAACGAACGGTAAAGGCAACATAATTGCTGTTTTTATAGTTGCCGGTGAGGTCATTGACGCCCTGAACAAATACGCAGTAGTTTCCGATACCCAAAGAGTTGGTGGAAATCTTTTTGCTCAGTGATGTGGTTTTGTATATCTTGCTGTGAGCCCAGTCATACTTGCCGGTTTCGGCGTTTTTCTCTGCCACATAAACCTTGTAATAATCTGCATTAGCTCCGCCGGAGGTCCACTTGAGACTGAGGGAGGAATTCAGATCCAGAGCAGTATCGCTGAGACTCAGTGTTGATTTGTTGACATTCTGGTTGCCGTATTTGGGCCAATAGGAGTTGGAAGCTGTTCTTCCTCTCTGTACCGCCTTGGTACTTCTACTGGCAGGAACCTCAAAGTAATAGCACCAGTAATAGGCTGCGTTATAGGCTCCGCCGGAGTTGTTTGCAACATTTTTCAGATAATTGTAAACATGCTTATAATAGCTGCTTTTTAACTCATGCTCAAGATAATTCATCTGTCCCTGAATGGAAAGATAGTTGAAGCCGTATTTGTTGCAGTAATTCTTGAGGTTCTTGAGTCTTGCTCCGTTCCACATGCACAGTCCGCCGCTCTGCAGACCGTTGCTGTCACGGATAATCGTGGTTGATTTGAAGTTGGATTCCTTTTCGATGTTTGCCATGACGCCGCAGGCCGCTGCGGAGTTCAGGCCCATTTCCTGAGTGAGATACGAGAAAACTTGCTGTTTGTTGCTGGTACTTGCATTTGCTGAGAGTGGAATAATTGTGAGTAGGGTTACAAGAGTCATTGCTGTGAGCATAACTTTCGTGAAAGCCTTTTTCATTCTTTATCACCTCTGATATTTTCTTTCGTCAAAAGAGCAATCATTCCGCCGTGACGGAAGGACAAGTGTTTTCTCGCGTGACTTGCCTCGCCTTTTTGACATAGCGCCTGACAACTTTTGATAGTTGAAAGAAGGGACACACACTTTGGATTTGCGCAGACCTTGCAGCGTAACCAACACTTTCTTTCATCAGTTTATTTTTTGTTGGTAATTCGGGTATTTTCTTTGAGCTTGCGCCCAAGGTTACGCCCGGTCTCTGACCTCGCAGATGTATGTCATATCGTCGTCAATGCGCCGAAAGCCCGGCCTTTCGGCCTTGCTTTTTACTCATTTCATATCGGCAACATCGGGTATTATATCTATTTATGACAAAATTGTCAAGTTTTATGCAGTTTTGAAAGCATTTTATAACTTTAGAGAAAAAAATAATTTGCCGAAAAAAGGCGGTTTTTAGTTGAAAGCTCATAAAAAGTCTCCGGGATCCCATGATTTTTAGTTAAATCTTACAAAATTGTCACTTTTGTTGGGTTTTCACGGTTTTTAAGGGGATATGCACAAAAGAAAGCCTCTGCGCGTGCACTATTTTGTGCAAAACGCAGAGGCATTTTTCTTTGTGAAATTAATATGCTTTACCCCAGTAAACCAAACACTTGGCAGGCTTGCCACAGCAAGCACATTTTGTTGATATTTCCTCCTGTTTCAGGGGGATACAACGGGATCCGACGCCTGTTTTTTCCTTGATTTCGTCCTCACAGGCCTCATCTCCGCACCACATAGCCTTGATGAATCCGTCGCCTTTTTCCTCCAGAACAGCCTTGATTTCCTCCATAGAGGTGCAGGCATAAGTTCTTCTCTCGCGGTTCTCCAGAGCCGTCTGATAAAGGGCGTCTCTGACCTCGGTGAGTTTGGCCTGAACGGTCTCGGCAAGGGTATCCAGGGAGGCAACAGTCTTTTCTCTGTTGTGGCGTGTGACGATGACGCACTCGCCTTTCTCGATGTCTCTGGGACCGACTTCGATGCGGACAGGTACACCTTTCATCTCATATTCGGAATACTTCCAGCCGGCGCTGTTATTGCTGTCGTCCAGCTTGACGCGGATACCGGCCGCCTCAAGGCTTGCCTTGAGCTCAGCGGCTTTCTCGAGAACGCCGGGCTTATGCTGGGCAACGGGGATAATCACCGCCTGAATGGGAGCCACTGCCGGCGGCAGTACCAGACCGTTATTATCGCCGTGGGTCATGATAATGGCGCCGATAAGGCGTGTGGTCATGCCCCATGAGGTTTGGTGGGGATATTCGGGCTTATTTTCCTTGCTCTGATACTGAATATTGAAAGCCTTGGCAAAGCCGTCGCCGAAATAGTGAGAGGTGCCGGCCTGAAGTGCCTTACCGTCGTGCATGAGAGCCTCAATGGCATAAGTGGAAACGGCACCGGCGAACTTATCGCTCTCGGTCTTTTTACCCTTGATCACGGGTATGGCAAGATACTGCTCACAGAAATCGGCATAAACACCGAGCATCTTCTCGGTTTCCTCAATGGCTTCCTCGGCCGTGGCATGGATCGTGTGACCCTCCTGCCAGAGGAATTCTCTCGAGCGCAGGAAAGGACGGGTGGTCTTTTCCCAGCGGACAACGCTGACCCACTGATTATAGAGCTTGGGGAGATCTCTGTGGGAATGAATGATATTGGCATAATGCTCGCAGAAAAGGGTCTCGGAGGTGGGACGCACACAGAGCCTTTCCTCCAGCTTTTCGCTGCCACCGTGGGTTACCCAGGCAACCTCCGGCGCAAAGCCCTCGACATGATCCTTTTCTTTCTGCAGCAGTGATTCGGGGATGAACATGGGCATACACACATTTTCATGTCCGGTGTCCTTGAACATCTTGTCCAGAATCTTCTGTATATTTTCCCAGATGGCGTAGCCGTAAGGGCGAATGACCATACAGCCCTTTACACTGGTATATTCGATCAGTTCCGCTTTTTTCACGATATCCGTATACCACTTCGCAAAATCTTCTTCCATGGAGGTGATATCTTCAACCATTTTCTTGTCGTTAGCCATAGATTTTTTCCTTTCTTTTGATTGCCTATATATAATAGTATAGGCGCTTTGCCGTCAGGGGCAAATCCATATATAATAGTATAGTGCGGTTATGCTTTCTTGACGCTGAGGGTAATGCTGTTGTCTCCCACAGCCACGGTCTTTGTCAGGTCGGCCTCGATTTCACCGCCGATGAGCACTTCATCAGCCAGCAGCTCAGCGGCCATATAGGCCTTGTTTTCCTCGAGACAGGCAGCAACAAAGTCGCTGTCGGTGCTGATTGCCATAACGACCCTCTGCTCAACCTCATAGCCGGCTTCCTTACGGATCAGCTGGCACTGGCGGATCACATCACGCAGAGTACCTTCCTTGATCAGCTCATCGGTCAGCACAACATCCAGCGCAACCACGGTACCGTCCTGACACTCAGCGGAAACAATGCCCTGCTTGGTCTTGGAAAGAACCGTGAAAATAGAGGGATCATAGGCCTCGTCAAAGCCCTTGACGAGGACGGCCTCGCCGGCCTTGGCCTTGGCGGTGTAAGCAGCCATTTCCTCGGCGTCGGCAGCCTCAAGAGCCTGCTTCATCTTGTTGACATTCTGCTTGAGAACGGCACCGGCAACCTTGAAGTTCACGGTCAGATAGCTGTCCTCCAGGAGGCTGACATCGCTGATATAGTCAAGAGTCTTGATATTCAGCTCGTCGAGAATGTTTTTCTCAAAGGTCTTGACCATTGCGCTCTTTTCCTCTGCGCAGCAGACAAAGAGCTTGCTCAGGGGCTGACGAACCTTGATCTGATGCTCGTTACGCAGTCTCATGGCCACGGCGATGATCTCACGGGCAAAACGGGTCTGCTCAATGATACCGTCATCCTCGAAGCCCTCGATCTCCTCGGGCCAGTCGCTGATGTGAACGGAGATTTCACTGGAGGGCATGACGCGGCGGGTCAGATTCTGCCAGATGCTCTCGGTCATGAAGGGAATGATGGGAGCCATAACCTTGACGCAGGTGTTCAGGGCATTAAAGAGCACCCAATAAGCGATCATCTTGTCGCTTTCGTCACCGGTTTTCCAGAAACGGCGACGGTTTGTTCTGATATACCAGTTAGAAATGTCGTCAACGAAGCTCTCGAACTCCTTGATGACATTGTAGGTCTTGTAATCATCCATCTGAGCCGTTGCTTTTCTGATGAAGTCGTTTGTTCTGATAACCAGCCACTTATCCGTGACGGTCATCAGGCTCTTATCGGGCGTATAGCCCTCGAAATTCGGCTTGTCGATCTTGGCATAGGTCTCGAAGAAAGTGTAGATATTCCAGAAAGACAGGAGCTTTCTTCTTGCCTCGTCACCGAGATTGAAGCCGAAACGGACATCATTGGCAACGGGAGCACCGGCATAAAGATAACGGACTGTATCGGCGCCGATCTTTTCGGCGGCCTCATCGAAGCGGATCATAAAGCCTGTCTTGGAGAACTTCTGTCCGTTTTCCTGAATAACACTTGAGTGGCAGAGCACTCTTTGGTAGGGAGCCTTGTCCTCGAGTACAGTGCTCATGAAGAGCATGGAATAGAACCAGAGACGAACCTGCTCACGCATTTCAACAATCCACTCAGCGGGATAGTTCTTTCTCCATTCTTCCTTATCGAGGAAGTAGCCTGTGGTTGAGAAGGGAACGATACCGGCATCAAGCCAAACATCACCGACATCGGTGATTCTCTTAACGGCTTTGCCACACTTAGGACAGTTGATTTCAATTTCGTCAATCCAAGGTCTGTGAAGTTCGGGAAGAGCATCAACCTTAGCGGGATCAACAGCGAGACTCTTGAGCTCTTCGATTGAACCAACTACATGAACATGACCGCAATCTTCACATACATAGAAGGGCAGCGGCATACCGTAATAACGCTTACGAGAAATATTCCAGTTGCCCATGTTGTTGAGCCAGTCAACCATTCTCTTACCGTTGGATTCCGGCTCCCACTTAACGCTCATAGCGTTTTTAATAAGGCGGGGTTTCAGCTCGTCTGTTACGATAAACCATGAGGGCACAAGACGATAGATGAGTTCTTCTTTACATCTCCAACAAACGGGGTAGCTGTGCTCGTGGGGTTTCACAAGGTAAAGCTTATTTCTGTTTTTGAGTTCTTCAAAAACTTCGTCAGCTATTGTTTTTGAGTCCTTGCCTGTGAAGAAGCCGAAGCCCTTAAGGAAAACACCGGCATCATCAACGGGCATAATTTCGGGGAGACCTACTCTCTTACCGAGTTCGTTATCTTCGGCACCGCAGCCGGGAGCAATGTGAACAACGCCGGTGCCTTCTTCTGCATCAACATCTTCCCATGCCACAATCTTATGTTCAAAGCCCTGCTGAGCTTCAAGCTCGGGAAAACAAGTCTCATATTTTCTGCCGACAAGCTCTTCACCTTTGAACATACGAAGAACTTCGAGCTTATCGTCGCCGAGATACTTGATGGCGTTCTTAGCGAGGATGAGAGTTTGGTCGTCGCTCTTAACCTTAACTTCAACATAGTCGATTTCGGGGTTAACGGCAAGGGCAACATTGGAAGAAAGCGTCCAAGGAGTGGTTGTCCAAACGATAATCTTGCTGTCAAGGCCCTCAACGGGGAGCTTGAAGAAAACGGAGTTGTGGGTAACTGTCTTATAGGAACCTGTCATTTCATGCTCTGAAAGAGATGTACCGCAACGGGGACACCAAGGCATTGGCTTATATTCACGCTTAATCCAGCCATTGTTGTCGCAGGTTTTAAGGAAGTGCCAAATAGAGGTAATGTTAAGGTCAGTGTTGGTGTAGTAGGAGTTGTCCCACTGCATCCATTGACCGAGTCTCTTTGACTGCTCGGTGATAACACCTGAATACTTCTTGACACGGTCAACACAGGCTCTTGTGAATTTGTCGATACCATAATCTTCGATATCTTTCTTACTCTTGAAGCCGAGGTCTTTTTCAACACCAACTTCAACCCAAAGACCTTGGCTGTCAAAACCGTTCTGGCAACGGCAGTCATAGCCTCTCATGGATTTATATCGGATAAAGGTATCCTTGAGGGTACGGCCCCAGGCATGATGGATACCCATTGGGTTATTTGCAGTGATCGGGCCGTCAATGAAGCGGAAACGCTCTTTGCCCTTATTCTTTTCCTGACGCTTTTCGTAACAGGAATTTTCTTCCCAGAACTCGAGAATATCATGTTCCATGGAAATAAAGCTGTTGCTTTTTTCGATTTCTGCCATTGGTTATTCCTCCGTAAATTTCAGTTGAAATCGGCAGGCATAGACACTGCCTCCATTTTATATACTTAGATAGTATACATTATTATTATATTTATTGCAATAGTTTAAAGAGAGTTTTTCTTCTCAAAGTATTCACAGAGTTTGCGCCTTCCTGAACTTTCGGTGAACAAACTGTCACTTTCCTTGACAGAAAGCAGGATTCGTGTATGATTGTAAACTGAGAAAGGAGGTATGACCATGAGGAGACTCTCCAGAGTAACAGCTATTATTCTTTCGGCTGTTTTGTTTGCGGGCGTCACATTCGCCGCCGCAGCGGAAAACGGAAATTCACTGCAGCCCTCGGAACCCATAGGCATCTCAGAGCAGCTGTATTAACAGTGTAACATATAAAAGGGCAGACTATCGATTCATGTGACCGAACCCATCACAACAAACAGGGAAAAAGCCATCGGTCATCATTCCTCGGGCAGTCTGCGAAATCCATAAAAATAATTTCACCGAACCTGAGGCAATCGGGTTCGGTTTTTGTATTTTACGGCTATTTTTATCCTATCTCTCCTGTCTTACAAGCGCTTTTTACCGCTTTCTTTTCTCGTCATTCACTTTTTCTCCATTTAACTGTAAAATTCCTTTAAAAATCGCTGCTTTATTTATTAAATTGAAAAATAAAATACGCCTTGTGTGTCATTATTATCTCAACACAAAGTTTGTTTTCGCCAAGGCGAAAACCTAACAGGAGGAAGAAGAATGAAAAAGAAAGCAATCGCAATGATTCTCTGCATGGTTATGGTCTTTTCGGCCACGGCACCCGGTGCCTGCGCCATCGACAAAGAGGGCATCAAAACCTCTCTGACCAATGTTCTTTTGCGCACTCTCGGCGGTGCCATGGAAACAGTGGTGGGACTTCTGAACTCGGTGATGAAAGAAAATGACAAATTCGTCAGCGAAGAAGAGTATTCCTATGAGGGCTTTTACAGCGGCAGCGGCGCTTTTATCGACGAAGCCAAGGCCGGCGCCAAATGGTCCCTCGGACACGGCGAAGAAAGTCTCGTGCCGGAAAACTGGCAGGACTATGACCTTTATCTCGGCGGCTTCATCAGTGAGCAGAACTTTTTCACCAATGATGTGCGCGAAATTCTCGACGATATGCGAGTGCGCGTTATCGCTCTCAATGACGGTTCAGGACGCGGCACTGCTGTTTTTGCAACCATAGATTCCATCGGAATTTCCAACAGTGACATCAGGCACATTCGCTCCATGCTCAGCGACTTCGCCAAAGAAAACAATCTCAATTCCGTCAACATTTTTGCCACCCATGTTCATTCCGGCATCGACACCCAAGGCCTGTGGACCGATATTTTCGGCAAATGGCCGGTCAACATTTTCTCCGCTTTAACCGGTATCGGCAAAACCAAACAGGGAACCGATGAAAAATACATGGAATTCCTCTATGAAAAGGTCTCCGCTGCCATCAAGAGCGCCGTGGCTTCCATGAAGCAGGGCTCCATGACCTATGCCGAAAAGGATATCACCGATAAATATTTCAACAATAAAAACAGACCCTCAGCCGACGACATGGACACAAGACTCAAACGCCTTGTTTTCACTCCCGACGACAAAAATATCCGTCCCACCGTGATCCTGAATATGGCGGCGCACCCCGATGTTGTGGGCCTTGCCACTGAAGACGATCCCACCAAGGGTCACGGACTTTCCGGCGACTATGTCTATTATATCGGCGAAACCCTCAATAACGCCGGCTATGATTTCATGTTTTTTAACGGAGCCATCTGCGGTATTTACATCGGAAGAATTGACGCCGAGGCAGAAAAGCGCGTGGACATTGCCGCCAACTACGGCAGAGAAATCGCCAAGATGACCCTGGGTATGACCATGACCCAAAAGGAAATCGAAAGCAACGACTACCTCATGAGCCTTAATTTTACCGAAGAAGAGCTTGAGGGTCACGATTATACACCCTGGTATGAGGACTGGAGCCCCGCCGAAGAAAAAGCGGTGGAGCCCATACTCAACATCGCCCTGAAAGAAGTCGAAATGCCCATCACCAATCCGGTCATTAAGGCCGCCGGTAAGCTGGGCGTCGTCAATTACACCGTCAAGGTGAAAAAGGACGGCTCCTATTTTACCACCACGGAAGTCGGAATCATAGAGATCGGCAAAGATCTCACCATCGCTATGGTGCCCGGTGAAATGTGCGCCGACCTGATCAAGGGCGGCAGCTCCCTGACTGCCGCAGGCAGCATTACCGGTAAGGCCTACACAGGCAAAACCCTTGCCGACACTTTCGGTGAAGAGGTTATTGTTTTCGGCTTGGCTAATGACGCCATAGGCTATATCGTACCCGATAACGACTACTGTATGTGCCTGGATTTCGGTCACTATCATGAGTCCATTTCTTTGGGCAGAAATACCGCTTCGATCCTCATGGAAGCACTGAGTCAGCTGGCACAGGAAGTTAAATAAAAAAAAGCAAAGGAATCATCGGCATGAAATATCTGCAATATTTTGTAAAGGCGGTTCTCGCCGGAATCTGCATCAGCATAGGCGGCACCGTATATCTGAGCTGTGACAATAAGGTTGTCGGCTCCCTGCTGTTCTCTTTGGGACTTTTTACCATTGTCAACTGGGGGCTCAACCTCTTTACCGGCAAGATCGGCTTTCTGGCCAAGGATAACTGGCTTGAAATCCTCATCACTCTTCTGGGCAACTTCGCCGGAACAAACCTCACAGCCCTCGCCCTGCGCGCCACAAGGATCTATCCCACCCTCGCCGGAAAACTGGACACGGCCGGGATTGTGGCGGCGAAACTGAATGACGGAATGCCCAGTATTTTCATCCTTTCCGTTATGTGCGGTATTCTCATGTATATTGCCGTTGCCACTTTTAAAAGAAAGCCGGATATTCTCGGCGCAATAGCTGTGGTGATGTGCGTCAGTGTTTTTATACTCAGCGGTTTTGAACACTGCGTTGCCAATATGTTCTATTTTGCCTTGGGAACGCCTGTCAAAGAGTATATGGTACCCTTGCTTGTTATGACGGCCGGAAATTCTGTCGGTGCCATTGCACTTCACCACCTGATCCGTTTCGGTGAAAAGGAAAAAGAAAAGAAAAAAAATCAATAAAAGTTTCGCTGGGGCCTTTTCAAAGGCTTGCGAGGTCAAGGGGGCAGAGTCCCTTTCGCGCTTCGCAAAGCGCGAAATGCCCTTAACATAAAAAACAAAACTGCGCGGACGGAAACAAATTATACTTCAATAAGCGCAGGAAGGGAGGTTCCGAAGAAATTCGGGGAGAATTTCTTCGGAACCGTGTGGGAAACCCTCGCCGGGGGTTTCCCGGTAAAAAGGGCAGTTATTTTTATATAAAAGACGGACTTGACCGTCACGGTGGCGCTGCGCAGACAGCGCCGTTTTTTACGCCCGTTTCCAGTGGCACGGTGGTACCGTTTTATCGAAAACATAAACCATGGGTGAGGTTATCGCGTGGGTGAATCATTATTAGTAAGGTTACCGCAGGCGGGCACGGTATGCCGTGTCGCTGCCGGGGTGCAAACGATCGTTTATAGGTAGATTTGTTTGATATGATTTATATAGTGTTTTCTTTCAGGTTTCACCGCTCGAGCCGCGGGGGCTCATACTTTGTCTCGCGCGACAAAGTATGCAAAACGCGCTCTTGTGCCTGTCAATCGCTCCGGGGTATTTTCGCCGGGTGCAGTCGCTGAATAGATTTTTGTTTGTTTCTTTTAGATGTGTTGTTTTGATTGTTACACTTGCTTTCATCGGCGAAAATACAGTCGCTCTGCGCGGTTCACCGACAGTCGGGTGTTTTATGTTGTGCTATTTTGGCACCTTTGTCCTTTCGGTGACGAGGGGGCCCACCGCTTCGCACCCCTCGTCTTGTTGGCGCTTTTTGGGAGGTGTGCGAGGTTAGATATTCGACTATTTGGGTATGTCGGCAGTTGATGTTTTTTTATGGTGATAGCGTTTCGGTTCATTGCGGACACGGCAAGCCGTGT
>JAQXMV010000044.1 GCA_029013165.1 Oscillospiraceae bacterium
GTCTACAGTCCTCTGTCCAAGGCTGTGGCCGTCACAATTAAATAAACTGTTTCCTGTGTCCGAATTCGATTTTTTCTGTTCAGAGAAATCCGTATAATAGGAAAAGAAAATAAACAAATGAAAAGGAGAAAACCATGAAAAAGAAAATTATTGTGGCCGGTCTCGGACACGGCGGAATCGCGGCGGCGGCACTGCTTGCCGGTCAGGGCTTCGATGTGACCGTCTATGAAAAGAAAAAGGAGGGCACCCTCGGCTATGACTGGACGGATATTTTTGCGCCGCAGGCCCTGACGGAAGCCGGCATCCCCATGCCCGATGAGAGCAAGTATGAGTATAAGGAGAATATGACCTTTTATTCTCCCTCTCAGTCCAAGGGTCTGAAACAGGAAGTGGAAGCCGGAAAAAGAGAAATCAAAATGGAACGCAGGGCTATTTATGAGCATCTCATTCGTCACGCGGTTGCCTGCGGAGTGAAGATCGAGTATGAGTGTGAAGTTCTCGCCCCCATTACCCTCGGCAGCCGTGTGGTGGGCATCAAGACCGCAAAGGGCGATTTCCTCGGCGATCTCGTCATCGACGCCTGCGGTATGCGCTCTCCTGTCCGTTGTAATCTTCCCGACAGCTTCGGCATTGAAAAAGAGGTCAGCCGCAAGGACAGAATCACGATTTTCCGCGCATTTTTCAATAAAAATCCCGACGCCGAGGTGGAGGCAAACTATAAGGTTATGCTTTTCCCCAGTGGCGAAAAATGCATCAGCTGGGTGGCCGCCGAGGAGCAGTATGCCGATCTTCTCATCGGCAGATTCAAGGATTATGACAGCAAGGGTGTGGAGGATTTCGCCGATATGATCCGCAGAACCAATCCGGTTCTCGGCCATGAGATCCTCAGAGGCGGTCAGATGGTGGAAATCCCCGTCAGAAGAACTCTCTCGGTTCTGGTGGCTGACGGCTATGCCGCCATCGGCGACAGTGCTTTTATGACGGTGCCTCTCATCGGCTCGGGCATTGCCAACTGCCTCAAGGCGGCGAGAATGCTTTCCGACGCCGTTGCCAAGGACAGAAACGGCGAATTCAGCGCGGCTACGCTCTGGGAATATCAGAAAGCCTATTATAAAAAGTTAGGCAATTCCTATGCGACCCTTGCCATGGGCAAGGATATGCTCTTCTGCCTGGATCCCGAGGATATTGATTATATTTTTGAAAGCGGTATGGTGACGGGGAACGACCTGACCATGGACAGCGATTTTGCCGGCCTTTCGGATATGCTGAAGTTTGATCCGAAAGATCTGCTCAACAAAGCCCAGTGTGTTTTGCAGAGAAAGCAGATCATCAAAAAGTGCGCGCCCTGGGTGGTCAAAATCGGCAAGGCCGCAGCGGTCTGTGCTGCTATGCCGAAAGAATACAATAAGAAAAAGGTGCTGGCCTGGGCGAGAGCCTATGACAGTCTTTATGAGTAATAGTTGAAGGAATAAACAACAGAGACAAGGTATGAAACCCTGTCTCTGTTTGTTTTTTTCCGATTTTTGTTTCCGAGAATCCGTTTCAGCGATCCCGGAGACTGCCTTACAGAATATCTATGTATTCTCCGTTGAGAGCCTTGTTCATGCTGCGCACGGCACAGAACTTGCCGCACATGGAGCAGGTGTCCTCGTGCTCCGGCGCACGGCTGTCGCGGATAGCTTTCGCCGTTTCGGGGTCAATGGAGCATTCCCACTGCTTTTCCCAGTCAAAGGTGCGGCGGGCGTCAGCCATGGCGTCGTCAAGGTCTCTGGCATGGGGGATCTTTTTGGCAATGTCGGCGGCGTGGGCGGCGATGCGCGAAGCGATGATACCCTGCTTGACATCGTCCACATTGGGCAGGGCCAGGTGCTCTGCCGGGGTGACATAGCAAAGGAAAGCCGCACCGGCCGAGGCGGCAACGGCGCCGCCGATGGCTGAGGTGATGTGGTCATAGCCGGGCGCAATGTCCGTCACGATGGGGCCGAGAACATAGAAAGGCGCGCCCATGCAGATGGTCTGCTGAATTTTCATGTTGGCTTCGATCTGATCGAGGGGCATGTGGCCGGGGCCCTCCACCATAACCTGAACATCCTTTGCCCAGGCTCTCTTGGTCAGCTCGCCAAGGCGAACCAGCTCTTCGATCTGGCACACATCACTGCCGTCGGCCAGACAGCCGGGACGGCAGGCGTCGCCCAGGGATATGGTCACATCATATTCGCGGCAAATATCCAGTATTTCATCAAAGTATTCATAGAAAGGGTTTTCCTCACCGGTCATGCTCATCCAGGCGAAGACCAGAGAACCGCCGCGGGAAACAATATTCATTTTTCTCTTGTGCTTTTTGATCTGATCAATGGTCTTGCGGGTGATGCCGCAGTGGAGGGTGACGAAGTCCACGCCGTCCTCGGCATGAAGCCTGACCACATCAATGAAATCCTTGGCCGTCAGGGTGGCAAGATCTCTCTGATAGTGAATGACGCTGTCATAGACGGGAACGGTGCCGATCATGGCAGGACATTCCTGTGTCAGCTTTCTGCGGAAAGGCTGGGTATTGCCGTGGGAGGAAAGATCCATAATGGCCTCAGCGCCCATATTGACGGCGGCCATGACCTTTTGCATTTCAATGTCATAATCCTTGCAGTCACGGGAGACGCCGAGGTTGACATTGATCTTGGTGCGCAGCATGGAGCCGACGCCGTTGGGTTCCAGGCAGGTGTGCAGTTTGTTGGCGCAGATGGCCACCTGGCCTCTGGCCACCAGATCACGGATTTCCTCCGGCGTGCGGTATTCTTTTTCGGCCACGGCCTGCATTTCGGGGGTGATGATGCCGCGTCTTGCGGCGTCCATTTGTGTAGTATAATTTCTCATGATTTTATGTTCCTTTCATCGCAGAATATTTTAAGCCTCAAGGGCAAATCGACTGTTTAAATCAAAGCTGTGCTTCATGGGGCCTGCGCCCTTGCCAAGATCGAGCATGGCGCCGAGAGCGCCGGAAATGTAGTCCTTCGCCAAGCGTACCGACTGTGACAGATCAAAGCCTTTGGCAAGATTGGCGGCGATAGCCGAGGACAGGGTACAGCCGGTGCCGTGGGTGTTGGGATTGTCGATTCGCTTTCCCTCAAACCATGTGCCCGTTCCCTTTTCCCAGAGGAGATCATCGGCGTCGCTGACGCTGTGTCCGCCTTTGAGCAGTACGGCGCAGCCGTAGACTTCACTGATCTTTTTCGCCGCCCGGATCATCGTGTCCCGGTCGGTAA
>JAQXMV010000045.1 GCA_029013165.1 Oscillospiraceae bacterium
GTACAGCCTTGAGCATCAGCACTTGCTTTCGGGCATTGTTTGTTGTCCCGAATGCGGTCAGCCTATGTACGGTAGTGTAAACAGAAAGCGTAAAAAAGACGGTACTTTTTATCGTGACTATTGGTATTATGCCTGCAAGCACAGATTGGAGCTTGATGGTCACAAATGCTCTTATAGAAAACAGGTTCATCAGGAGAGGGTGAATTCTGCAGTCGAGGAATTTATATCAAAGATAGTTAAAAATCCTAAGTTTGAAGAAGCAATCAAGCAAAAGATAAACGCAAGGATTGATACTGCCGAAATCGAAGCCGAGATTGAAAGTCTTAACAAGAAGCTCCGTCAGCTTAATATGTCGAAAGACAAGCTCGGAAAAATTATGGACAGTCTTGATATGTTTGATGATTTCTACAACAAGAAGTACGATGATATGCAGTTAAGGCTTAACGGATTATACCGTGATATAGCAGAAACGGAAAAAGAATTATCTGCTGTTTATGAACGGCTTGAAAATATTCGCAAAGACAAAATTTCTCAGGAAAAGGTATATCAATTTCTGTTATTCTTTGATATAATATACCCAAAGTTCACGGATGCTGAAAAGAAAGAGTTTCTCGGCAGCATTATTGAACGCATTGAGATTAACCCGGAACCGACTGAAAACGGACAGATACTCAAAAAGATTAAGTTCCGCATTCCCATCTGTTATGATGGGAATGACGGTAACGATACTGAAATTTCTGTTCCGACTGAAAAAGTGACAGTCGAGACTGTGGTGCTGTTGAGTAAAGTACATAACTGATAATTGTGGATATAATATATGTAATCTGATAACTGGATCAAAGTTAAATCAGTCTGCGCAGAATTTAATTGCATATATGAATCCACGATAAAGAGATAAGAATAAAAATTCCGAAGTGAAGGATGAAATAGTATGAAGATAGATAAAGAGCAATGGAAATGGACAAGAGAACCAAAAGAGTTTTCTATTTCAGAAGATCAAATTGAGATAATAACAAATCCTCATACAGATTTATGGCAAAGAACCTATTATCATTTTAGAAATGATAATGCACCTGTACTTCAAATGAAAACAACGGATAAGTTCTTTTCGTTTGTTGTAAAAACTGAGTTTGAAAGTAAAGTGCGCTTTGACCAATGTGGCGTTGTAATGTATCTAGATAGTGATAATTGGCTCAAGGCTTCTATTGAATTTGAGAATGATGAATTTCAGCATCTTGGTAGCGTAGCCACTAACAATGGATATTCAGACTGGGCTACAACAGAAATAGATGCAGCAACCAAATCGATGTGGTACAGATTCAGCAGACGTAAAGATGATTATTGTATTGAGTGTTCTGAAGATGGGGTTAAGTTTAAGCAGATGAGAATTTGTCACATGTATAAAGCTACGGATGAAATCCAGTTTGGTATTTATGCCTGCAGTCCTGAAGATTCATCTTTTAAGGCTACATTTACAAATATGGAAATAACTGAATGTAAATGGTTGGCACATGATGGACAAGCGCCAGATGAAGAATGAAATTGTAATTTAGGTAATGTGGATTAGTCTATTTTCCTATACAAGCAATAAGGTAACTCGACATTTGGCCTTGTTTTTCGTGGCAGGAGATTATCAGCAAAAAGGGATCGGCCGCAGCCTGTGGAACACGGTGCTTGCGGAGAACACCTCTCCCATCATCACCGTTCATTCTTCAGTATACGCCGTTCCGGTTTACGAAAAGCTTGGCTTTGTTATCACCGGCGAAAGACAGGAAAGCGACGGCATTCAGTTTGTTCCCATGGAATACAGAATGCTATTAAACGAAAACTGCCCTTGTTCCAAAACCCAGTGCAGCCGCCACGGGAAATGCAACGAATGTCGGGCGCACCACGCCAAACACAACCGACCGCTTCCCTGTGAAAATCAGGAACAGTCATAACCCGGATAGGCGGGTTTTCAGGAGAAAGAGATTGATTTCAGCTATATAAAATCGCTAAAAAAAAGGAGAAAGAAAAAATGAAAATCACATTTATGGGTGCCGGTAGCACGGTGTTTGCAAGAAATGTCATAGGAGACTGTATGTGCACAGAAGCACTTCGCGACAGCGTCTTTGCGCTTTATGACATTGATGCCGAAAGGCTCGAGGAAAGCCGCATTATCCTCGAGGCCATGAGGAAAGCCAAGGGAGGCTACGGCAAAATAGAATGCTATGTCGGTGTCGAAAACAGAAAGGACGCCCTGCGCGGCGCCGCCTTTGTCATCAATGCCATTCAGGTGGGTCTTTATGATCCCTGCACCATCATTGATTTTGAGGTGCCGAAAAAATACGGTCTGAGACAAACCATCGGCGACACCCTCGGTATCGGCGGCATCATGCGAACCCTACGCACCATTCCTGTTTTACAGGATTTTGCCGATGATATGGCTGAAGTTTGCCCTGACGCCTGGTTCCTCAACTATGTCAATCCCATGGCCATGCTCACCGGATATATGCTTCGCTATACGCCGATTAAAACCGTCGGCCTTTGCCACAGTGTCCAAGGCTGTTCTGAGGGACTGCTGAAAAAGCTCCATATGGAGGATAAGCTCGAGGGCAGAAAAGAACTGATTGCCGGCATTAACCACATGGCTTGGCTTCTGGATATCAGAGACAAAAACGGGATGGACTTATATCCCGAAATCAAATCCAGAGTCGACGATTATATGGCGCAGCCCGATGCCGACGACAAGGTCAGAATGGACTATATTCAGAACTTTGGCTATTACGTCACGGAATCCAGCGAGCACAACGCGGAATACAATATGTTCTACATAAAATCCAAATATCCGGAGCTGATCGAGAAATATAATATTCCTCTTGACGAATATCCCCGCCGCTGCGTTAATCAGATCGAGCAATGGAAAAAGGATTATCGCGAAATGCTGGAAAAAGGAGTCCGCGAGCACGAACGCTCCAACGAATATGCCTCCCGAATCATGGAGGCCATGGTGACCGGCAACCCCTTCCAGATCGGCGGCAATGTGCTCAATACCGGTCACCTGATCACCAATCTTCCGGAGGAGGCCTGTGTTGAAGTGCCTTGCCTTGTCAACGGCTACGGTATTCATCCCTGCCATGTCGGCCCCTTGCCTGTTCAATGCGCCGCGATGAATATGACCAATATCAATGTTCAGCTGCTGACCATCGAGGCCGCTGTGACAAGAAAAAAAGAGCACATCTATCAGGCCGCCATGCTTGATCCCCACACCGGCAGCGAGCTGGATATCGACACCATCAAAAAGATGGTCGACGATCTGATTGCTGCCCACGGTGACTATTTGCCTTCCTTTCATTAAGTCGACAGGTATAAACGAAAATCAAGCCACAGACCTCATGGATCAGAAGTACTGAATTTATAGGAATCAACAGGAGGTGCTGGCATGAGCTTTTTGTCAGAAGCCCTGCAGGACAAGGACAATAAAAAAGCCTACGCGCTCACGAAAAAAATCGCAGCAGAATCGGCAGAATCCGATGAATACTATTGTCATTTTGAGGAATTTGCCGGAATGCTGACGGCAAAAAGCTCTTATGTCCGGACGAGGGGCTTTATTCTGTGCTGTGCCCAGGCCCAGTGGGATAAGAGAGGGAAACTAACGCGTGTGCTTTCGTCTATGTTGGTTTTACTGCATGACGAGAAGCCAACCGTCGTCAGGCAGCGCCTTGGGGCTTTGCATGAAGTCCTACAGCACAGACCGGGGCTGCATGATGCCATAAAAGCAGAAGTAGAATCCATGAATATCGCAAAGTATCAGGACAGCATGGCTTCGCTGATTCAGAAAGACAGGAACGAACTGCTGAAACAGATCGGCTGAAAAAAGGAGTGGGCCCATGGCAAATGTGATTACAAGCTGTCGAATTATCTGCAGTATAACCATGCTATTCTTCCCGGCATTCTCTCCCTGGTTTTATATCCTTTATGTGATTTGCGGTTTCACCGATATGACAGACGGAGCCGTCGCAAGGAAAACAAACACCGTCAGCGAATTTGGGTCAAAGTTAGATACTGCGGCTGACTTCATTTTCCTGACGGTGTGTCTGATTAAACTGCTGCCGACAATGGAAATACCCACCTGGCTCTGGATATGGTTTTCCGTCATTGCCGTCATAAAAACCATCAATGTGGTGTCCGGCTTTATCCTGCAGAAAAAGCTGGTCGCTGTACATACCCTGATGAACAAGGTCACAGGAATCCTTCTTTTTCTCTTGCCGCTGACACTGCATTTCCTTGAACTGCAATATTCGGCTTTTCCTGTTTGCGTCACGGCAACCTTTGCCGCCATTCAGGAGGGGCATTTCACACGAACAAAAAAGAGGTCTGAAGAAAAAGCAGAAAACCTTTCGGCTATCAGAAGTACAGAAATCATACCAGAAAGAATCCGGAGACGGCTTAACCGTGTCTCCGGATTCTTTGCTGCCGCGGAAAAAGCGCGGTATTGCTTGCTATGTTCCCCTTTCACCGCCTGGTCGGCATCACAACGCCGCAGGCGATTTTTTCGCCTGCATTGCCTGACGGCTGGGTTTTGAAATCATCAGGCATCCGGTGTATGATCACGGTTCTGCCTAAAATCTCCCGAACCGAGAAACGATCGGTCAACAAAGCCGAGCAGGCTCTGCCGTTGGCCGAAAACAGCGGCGGCAAATCGCCGGCGTGATAGGGATGAGAACAGTCATCGGGATTCAGATGTCCTTTTGCCTTGGCGAAACTATCTTTTTCGTCGCCGGCACATTCGCTTCCCTCGTGGATATGAAAGGCAAAGATCGGACTGTCACAGCCCCCTTTTCCCTTGGGCAGGCCTATAATTTCAGTGCGCACAAGCACGCCGTTCACGGTGCGGTAAAACCTCACAGATCCGTGGATACCGGGATAGTTTTTACTGCCTTTCATCAGGGCAACAGCGTCGGGAACACCCGAGAAGCTTTGATGAAAACAATTACGGTTCATAAGATCACTCCCCTTTCATTCTATGCGAGGCTTCTTTCAGTGTTACCCGAATAAGTGGTCGAAAAAAACGACCCGGCAAAAATTTTTGAAATTCATATCCTATCTGATGAAAAAAATGAGCCCTTTCATTTGTTTTATCAGTGAAAGGAGGTTAAAAAGTGAATTCATTTGGTACCGATGAATACATAGAAGAAACTGTTAAACAATACTCTTCGTCTATGCTCAAAGCCGCTTTTTCCATTCTGCGCAATACCCATGACGCAGAAGATGCCGTTCAGGAAGCCTTTGTGAAGCTCATCACAAAACAACCGACCTTTCACGATGAAAACCATGAAAAAGCTTGGCTTTTGAGAGTGACGATCAATAACGCCAAAAACATCAGACGGCTTTCCGGCAGAGAAAGCGAAGAGCTCCATGAAAACCAAGGCTTTGTCTATACCGAAGAAACCGATGTACTCAACGAGGTGCTTTCTTTGCCCGAAAAATACCGTGTGGTCATTCATCTCTATTATTATGAAGGCTATTCCATCAAGGAGATAGCCGAAATCATCCAAAAACCTGCCGCAACCGTGGGGACACTGTTATCCCGGGGCAGAGCAATGCTCAAAACTTTTTTGAAAGGGTGAAAACAATGACTTTTGAAGAAAAACTGAAAACACAAACCGATCAGATTACATTCAGCGAAAACTTCCAATGCGTCACCTGCAAAAAAATGAGGCAGGTCTTAACGCAAAAGGAGGAACATTCCATGAAAAAATTCAATCCCGTAAAACTCATCGTCATAGCAGCCGTGATTGCTGCCCTTGCCCTGACAGCCGGAGCCGTCTCCCAGTTTGTCATACCCCATCAGCTGGTCGAAGACATGGCCCTCGAACTGGACTCGGTCAAAACCGTTATTGACACCGGAAAAGCAGACAAAGATACCGTCTCGACGGTTCAGAAGTCTTATTCAAACGGTGAGTATACCGTTACCTTTGAAGCGATTGCCAACGGCAGTTGTCTGCGCAAAGTCTTCACGGAAAACGAAAAACCGATCGAAACCAAAGCCGAGGAAACCTATGCCATTTTCACCGTGAAACGAAATGACGGAAAACAGGTGCTGGGCTTCGGTCAAGAAGAGGGTCTCCATCTTTCCGATATCGGCTATATCATTCTCGTAAAAGGCTATGCGGCCAATCCTTGTATATTCGCCGATTGCTACGGTATCGGCGAATACGAGGAAAACAATGTGCTTTATGTGGCCTGTAACATTACAGACGCCAACCTTTTCGCAGATAAAGAGTTGTATATCGCTTTCACAAACGAAATGGTGATAAATTATGATATTCTTCGCATGGACAAAAACAACGAATATCACTATGTAGACGGCTATGACGGTATCCCTGCTCTGTTTGACTTTGATCTGGACGACAGCAAAGCCGATCACGAAAAAGCGGAACAGTATAAAGCCGAGCATTCGTTTATGACCTATGAGGAATTTGAAAAAGCATTAGCGGAAGAGGACTGACGGCAAAGTGGCTCATAACCGCATAGCCGGAAAGTATTCGCGCTTTGCAGAAATCTCAGCCAACGGAATGTGCCGCAGTACCGGATAAGGTGCTGCGGCGCTTTTTTATGGCATGAAAGCCGAAAGGGCACCCAAAACGCATTTTTTCCCGGAACCGGTACTTTCGCGAAAAAAGTCGCGAAAAAAGCGGCAACAGGGCGAAGTGTGGCGATTTTCTTAGCAGAAAACACCAAAAAAGCCTTTGGCGCTTTGTATAAAAATTCGATTGACAATTAATAATTTTTGTAATATAATTATGATATTGTCACAGACTGTAAAGTATAAAACCAGCGGAAGGATCATGCGATGACGGATTATTCGGCAATGGGAGACGAGGAACTGGTGGCTCTTTGCCAGGAGAACAACGCGCAGGCTCTCGATGCTCTCACCCAGAGATTTTTCGGTATAACAAAGGCCATTGCCCTCGGTTTTTCCGTCAAAGGGGCCGAAACCGCAGACCTCGTTCAGGAGGGTATGCTTGGTTTTCTTTCCAGCGTTTATGCCTACAGAGAGGACAGACATACCAGCTTTCGCACCTTCGCCGGCGCGTGCATCAGAAACAGGATCGTCAGTCATATCCGCACACTCAATTCCCACCGAAGTGTGCCTCAGGATATGCTCGTTCCCCTGCTGGAGCAAACAGAAGTCGCCTGCCAGTCCCTTTCTCCGGAGCAGACCTTGATTTCCGAGCGCAGTGCGGAATATATTCGTCAGCTCATTGATTCCTCTCTGTCCGATCAGGAACGCAGAGCTTTTTTGTTCTATCTCTCCGGCATGAGCTATGAACAGATCGCCTCCTGCATGGAGATCACCCCCAAGGCTGTTGACAGTACCCTGCAGCGTTCCCGCCGTAAACTGCGTGAAAAGCTGAAAAATTATATGCCCGATAGCTTAAAGTAGAGCGTTGATTCCAAAGGGCCGGTGCAATTCCGACTGGGGCAAACTTAAATCAAGAGAGGTAAAAAAACCATGTACGAAGACAAGACACTCAAATGCAAGGAATGTGGAGCCGATTTCGTTTTCACAGCCGGCGAACAGGAATTCTATGCAGAGAAAGGCTTCCAGAATGAGCCTCAGCGCTGCAGAGACTGCCGCAATGCCCGTAAGAATGCAGCCAGACCTGCCCGTGAGAGATTTACAGCAATCTGCGCACGCTGCGGAGCCGAAGCATCCGTTCCCTTCAAGCCCACCGAGGGCAGAGATGTTTACTGCGACGAATGCTTCAAGAAAATGAAGGAAGAAAACGAATAATTATCTATGATAGTAAAGAGCGCCACGGCAATCGCCGTGGCGCTCTCATTTTTCTTTACCATGACCCGTAACAAATCAGCCGTTCTGTCAGCGCAACGAGGGCCGTCGTAATGATATTGGACAGCAAAACGGAAAGAATCAGTTTCTTTCGGTTCTCCGCGTCTTTTCTGAGAAACAGATAAGCCACGGGCATTTCGATGATCAGCGTCAGCAGCAGAAAGACCACGCCCACTGTGTAAAAGGGTCCACTTTCGATGATTTCAAGGATATTATAAACACCACTGTAGGGCGCCGTGAAATAATTGATGTAAACATAAGGCAAAAGAAAAGAGAGAAGATTGCCCGCCGTGACAACGGCAAGGGTCTTCCACCGGTTGCTCACCGAACCGAAAAGATTGATCGCAAGGGTTTCCAGGAGAATCGTTCCCACCGCCACAAAGGGCAGAACATCATAGGGTCGGCTTTCACTGATCCACACCCAGGAGGAATTCGCCGAAGTGAAAACCGGAAAAGCGAAAAGCAATAAGAGTGATATTGACAAAACGGACAGATTTTTATAAGTTTTCATGTTTCTGCCTCCTTTCATCTTTATCATATAAAACATTCATTACAGGTCTGTAAATGAAAGCTGACGATATCCTGATGAAATCCTTACGAAAACCTTAATCTTCCTCGGCGGTAAAGGTCATCCTTTCGCCGGTTCGAGGATGATCAAAGGCGATGCTGTATGAAAAGAGGCCGATCCCCTTTTCCGACGCCTTGCCGCCGTAGCGTCTGTCACCGAGCAGGGGCATTCCTCTGGAGGCAAACTGCACACGGATCTGATGGGTTCTGCCCGTGAGAATCTCCGCTTCAAAGAGACATTCGCCCTCAGTGCGGCTGATGAGCCGATAATCCAGCATAGCCTTTTTCACGCCGTTTCTCTCACGGCGGACAACAAAGGATTTATTCTTTCTGCGGTCGAAATAGAGCAGATCCTCCATTCTCCCCCGGCTTTCTACGGTAGAGACCTCCGTATGCACCCGGTAAATCTTTTGCATTTTTCTTTCGGCTACCTGACGGGAGAGCGCGGCGGCCGCCGCTTTGTTTCGGGCGTAAACCATTACACCGCCGACCTCCCGGTCGAGACGGTGGACGGGAAAAATTTCACCGCCCAGAGCTTCTGCCAGAGCGTCAACCATTCCCTTGTGTTTGCCGTCGCCGGCCTGTGAGAGATATCCGGCAGTCTTGACGCAGACCACTATATCCTCATCGCTGAAAAGTATCTTCATTTTTTTACCTTCTTATAAATAATGCAAGGAGCTACACCTATCAGGCACAGCTCCTTGCTTTTTGTTATTTTGCAAAATCTGTTGCGCGGGTTTCACGAATAAGGTTAACCTTGATCTGTCCGGGATATTCGAGCTCCTGCTCGATTTTCTGAACAATATCTCTGGCAACAATTGCCATTTCATCGTCGCTGACCGCTTCGGGGTTGACGATGATGCGCACCTCACGGCCCGCCTGAATGGCATAAGCCTTATCGACGCCCTTAAAGGATTCGGAAATCTCTTCCAGCGTCTTCAGACGCTTGATGTAGTTTTCCAGATTCTCGCGTCTTGCACCGGGTCTTGCCGCCGAAATGGCGTCGGCCGCCTGAACGAGACAGGCAATAATGCTCTTGGGCTCCACATCACCGTGGTGAGCCTCAATGGCATTGAGAACGATCTCGTTCTCCCTGTACTTTTTGGCGTATTCAACACCCAGCTCGATGTGGGAACCTTCCTGCTGACGGTCAACGGCTTTACCGATATCATGCAGCAGACCTGCACGCCTTGCGAGCTTCACATCGACGCCCAGCTCCGCGGCCATCAGACCCGCGATGTAAGATACCTCAAGAGAGTGGTTGAGGATATTCTGACCGTAGCTTGTGCGGTACTTGAGACGGCCGATGAGCTTGACAAGCTCATGGTGAATGCCGTTGACGCCTGCGTCAATGACGGCTCTTTCACCGGCCTGCTTAATGGCCTGATCGACTTCGCGTTTGGCTTTTTCGTGGATTTTTTCGATGAGCGCCGGATGAATACGGCCGTCGGATATGAGCTTTTCCAGGGTAAGCCTTGCGATCTCGCGGCGTACCGGATCAAAGCAGGAAATGGTGATAGCTTCCGGTGTGTCGTCGATGATCAGATCGACGCCGGTGATGGTCTCAATGGCTCTGATGTTTCTGCCCTCACGGCCGATGATACGACCTTTCATTTCATCGTTGGGCAGCAATACGGTGGAAACCGTAACCTCAGAGGAATGATCGGCAGCGCAGCGCTGAATCGCCATGGTGATGATTTCTCTGGCCAGGCTCTCCGATTCGTCGCGGATCTCCTGTTCATACTCCATGATCTTGACTGCCTTTTCTCTTTTCAGTGTTTCTTCAAGGGAATTGAGCAAATCAATTTTCGCCTGCTCTTTTGTGTAACCAGCTATCTTTTCAAGCATTTCACACTGGCTTCTTTTGATGCTCTCTGCTTCGGAAAGTTGGATATCGGCTTGCTTGATTTTGGCATCGAGAGTTTCTTCTTTTTTCTCAAGAGCGTCGACTTTTTTGTCAAGGCTCTCCTCTTTCTGGATCAATCTCTTTTCCTGACGCTGAACTTCATTTCTTCTGTCACGAAGATCGCGTTCGGTTTCAGATCTTAACCGGTGGATTTCGTCCTTGGCTTCAAGGACGGCTTCACGCTTTTTTGTCTCCGCTTCATTCACAGCCTGGTTGACTATTCTTGTGGCTTCCTCATTGGCAGAGCCGATCAGGCTTTCTGCGGTTTTCTTTCTGTGAAGCTCACCTATAACAAAGCCTGCAACACCGAAAACTACGGCGCAGACAACAGCGATAATCAAAGTCGGTAACCATTCCAAAGTAGCAGCACCTCCTTCTTTTTATAAATTCTTCATTGGGAAATTTTAACGCGCGGCCAGGAGCCGCAGCAGCAATAAATCCATCTCCGAATTATCATCAAAAGAATTACAGTATTATTACCCGAAAGACGGTGACTGCTCACCATCCCTAATATTTTAAAACAAATTATGCAATCTGTCAAGAGATAAAAGCATAAACCTTGCATTTTTTATGATAAAGTGTATAAATTTTCAGCTTTTGATTGGGATTTTTTTCTCATGGTTCCTTTGTTTTCATGAAATATTGCTGTTATTTTGACCGATATTTTATCTCAAGGAATATTGCTTTCCTCAACTATGGTATATAATAGGGTTAAAAAATTATAAAACTTAGGGGTATGATGTTGACATAATCTGCCGAAAGTTGTATCATATATAGTGTATAATTGTAAAGAAGTGTTATTTTCATAAAAGGAGATTCAAACCATGAAAAAGCTGCTCGCAACTCTCTTGAGCCTGATGATCGCCGCCGCGGTGCTGCTATGCCCGGTCAATGTGTCGGCTCTTTCCACATATTCCGGCACACTCGCCCTCAATCCCGGCAACACCCGTTCCAGCGCGCCGAACTATAACTATGCGTGGCTCGACAATATGATCATCCGCGATGATCCCATGGCAGCAACTCAGGCCAATATCACACCCCGCCCCACGGATTATCTTTACAGCAAAACCTATGATGAATTTGTCAAGGAGTCTGAGCAGTATAACGCCCTCATCCGTCTGGATGAAAACACCGCCGCAGACGCCTATAAAGAGCTGGTAAACATTATGTATTACCTCGTCACGGCAATGGGCATGACCGACAAGCAAGAGGTCATGCGTCAGTATCTGACCGAGCAGGGCATCAGTCTCCCGGCCAACGAGGGTCCGGAAACAAAAGCTGAGATCGCCGTCGTCTACGCGGCCATGAAATATGACGCCATCAACGCTCTCTACGGCAAAACGGTGTATTTCGCCAAGGGCACAAGCCTTGACGGCGCCGTGGTTTCCATCGTCTCCGCCATGACCGGAACGGCCGTGCCCTCAGGCATCGACTCGCTGTCCGGCTTAGCGGTTTTCGCCACGAAAAAATATGTCACCCAGTTCGAGGATCTGCCCATCAGCGAAAATCCCAGCACCGAAGAGATTTTCCACTGGGCGAAGATCATCACCGCCGCCTCCAACGATTACAAGGTTCCCGTTGAAGTATACAGCGAAACCACAGCCGCCCAGAGAGAATATGTAGACTACGCCTATTATGCCTCTCTGCTCTCAGCGGCCTATGACACCCATGTGGATCCGGTCAAGCTGGTTGTGGCAACCCAGAGCACGGATTCTCTGGCGGTACAAAAGCTCATTCTTGCCTCTATGCTGGACGAAAAGGGCGTAGACTATTCCTATGAATTTTCCTGCAAAGAGCTCTTTGAAATGGCCTGCGAGGCCGGTTGCTTCCAGCTGGAAAACGAATTCTACACCGATATTCTCCGCTATGATATTGAAGTGGCACAGAACTGTGAGAAAATCTGGTTCACCACTTTCCCTCTGGCCGATCTGCTTGAGGGCGGCAGCAATGCCTATCTTTCCATGAAGCTGGCCGGCAATCCCGTCGGCATCAACGACACCACCGGCATCTCCCTTGACACCACCAAGGCCAAAGAAACCATCTGTCTTGAGGTTACATATAACGCTCCCTCCCGTCAGGAATCGGCGGTTTACGAATTTAACATCATCAAAAATCCCAATCTGAACGGTCAGACGAATACATCATCACAGAACAATCTCGTTGCCGGCGTCGAGGAATATGTGAAATCCATCGTCCCCGCCGACAGTGAAAAAGCCAATTCCGTTGTGGACGGCGTATTTCAAAGCATCGACAATAATGTGACCACTTCAAACGCCTCCTCGGGCGAAGGTATTTTGACCACATTCGCAACGGATTCCCAGTCGGCGACCCTTTCCGGTTCCGCCGCAGAAAAAGGTGAAAGCACCACCAACCGTTTTGATTTTGCCTATCTCGATGAGCTCATCGGCGGCGTCTATGCCACAGACGAGAACGGTAACATCGTGACCAAATCCTCTCTGCCTGTGATCGAAAGCACAACAGAAAAGGCCAATGTGATCGCCAGAGCCACAGCGGCCGTCAAGGAGAATCCCGAAATTGTGGCAGCACCCACCGGTATTATTGCCGTAGGCGCACTGGCCGGTTATCTGATGACCAAAAAGCACCGCGACAGTGAGGCTTATGCGGAAGTCAAGGACGAGGAAATCGAAGACATTGATGAATAACAGGCAGGTGCCTGTGCCATAAAAAGGAGCAACCCCACCGTAGGGTTGCTCCTTTTATTATTGATTGCCGTTACGAGGAGAGGTGCTGTTGATAACCGCCCGTTTCTTTCTGCGCTTTAGATCCGAAAAGATATGTATGGCTCAAAAATCTCGCCATTTCCTCGGGCGGAATATTCATTCCGTCATTCATCCATTCCATCGTTACCGATATAATCGCCGAAAGGGCAAAGCTCGTCAGATAATACCGCGGATCGGTCTTTTCAAAGGCGACGGCTGAATCGGGAATGACATTCCGGATATCGGCTTTGATTTTGTCGGCCAGCTGATTTTTACAGTCATTTCTGGTCACAAAACAGCATAGCGTATAATTCTCCTTGCAAAAGGTCAGAAAAGCCGCGCAGTACTTTTCAAAGTCCTCGGGAACCGAAAAACTGCTGACGCAGTTGATAACGGTTTCAGTCATCACCTGATAGATCTCCGTCTGAATCTTATCCATCATATCGTATACATCATTATAGTAAAGATAAAAAGTTGACCGGTTCAGATCGGCACGCCTGGTCAGCTCCGTCACCGTGATCTGATCAATATTCTTTTCGCCAAGCAAGGCGAAGAGACTGTCTCTCAGGGATTTTTTTGTTTTTCTGACTCTCCTGTCCTCTTTCACGCCGAGAGTCTTGATGATTTCGTCCATATCCTGATCGCCGCAGAAACATACGGCTCCTCCTGTGATAATTTTTTTCGACAACTATTCCATGTAGTGTTGATTTTCCGATAATAACAGACAGATTTAATTATTGCAAAACTCGTAGAAACTGCTATAATAAATATGACGGATTTACTTCATTTGTAATAAATTAAACACCTGTCGGAATTCCGACAGGTGTATTATATAATACACGCCAAGAAAAATCAACAGATAACCCGGAGGACTTCATGCAAACACAAAATCTTTTGACTCTACATTTCAAAAAACGCGAAACCGCACTCAAGTGGCTCGTCGGCTCATTTGCCTACTGCGCCCTGTTTATGTTCCTTGAAAACCCTGCTGACAAGACCATCAGCCTGATCGGCCGCGAGCATCTGATTCTCTTTTGCCTGTATTGCTTTCTTTGCGGCGCAGCCATGATCATTAATTTTCAGTATTGTTTTTCCCGGTTTCGGATCCGGAATCGGTTTTTATACGGTCTGATGATGGTCTCAAACCTCTGCCTGGGTCTGGTGGCCACCACGCTGATGCCGCCTTTGAGCGCCAACGGTGAAATCTCTGTCTTTGCCACTGTCGTGCATTGGATCACCGGCTTCGGCAATATCCTCGTGAATGCGACAGTAGCCCTGATCTTAAACCTGAAAGTATACAAGGCGCACAACAGCAAAAAAGCGAAAATTCTCTTCATCACCGGCACCTCAATCTGTATCGCTGATCTGCTTGTGTTTCTGCTGCTGACGCTCATTTCCGGCGATCCGCAAAAAGCAAAAAACGGTTTCTTTGAAATCATACCCATTTTTGTGACCTACCTGGTGCTTTATGTCATGAACCATACCGATACCGTTTCCGACAGACGCGAACGGGACTTAGCTGAAAAAGAATACAAGGCTGACGACAGCCGCATTTTTTCTGCGGTTAGCTTTGCACTTCTCATGGCAACGGTAATTTTCTTCAATCACTATGCTTTCATCAGAAATCCGATCCACTACACCATCAGCATGACGGGCATTGATTACCCCGGCGGCTTCAATTTTGTCTGTGTTCTGTTTGCCGCTTCTTTCGCCTGCAACTTTATCATGCTCTTCAAAAAGTACGGCTATAAAAATATTTTCGTTTACGGTCTTGCGATGATCGGCTCCCTTTCCATCGTCCTTTGTGCCGCTTTCCCCACAACGATGAATAAGGATATAGATGTTCTTCATGCGGCCGGCGCGCTGATTTTCTTCTTCTTTTCCATGGCGGCCATCATGTTTTTCATGCTGAGCCGAGCCAAAAAAAGCCGTAAACACAGAGGCTTTCTTTTGGGTATGACCGCCATTGTGGTTGCGGTGATTATTACGCTGATCGTCCTGTTTATCATTCTTGATCAGCGGTACGGCAGAACGGGTCTGACGGAGATCGTTCCCTTGGAATACATTTTTGCTTACTTTTATCTTGAAAACTTTACGGATTATTTTGAAAGAGAAGGCAAAAAGAAAACAGCCAAAAAGGAAATGGTTATCGCCTGATTTTTGGGTACGGTTTCCCTAACTTGCAGAATTTTTGGGAAGCAGTGGTCTACGAAAGATTTTTCCTGATACCAATGGTACGAACTGACATGATTGTTAGTTTTCATAAACTTAGAGCGACACGGTTTCAACCATGTCGCTCTAAGTTTATACTGTAAAAAGTTTATACTGTGAAAATCCTTACAGACAGATATCGGCACACCGAAATCACCATCAGGAACCGCAGGAGAAGCCGCCGTCCACAACGATCGACGCTCCGGTGATGTAATCGGACAGATGCGAAGCCAAAAACAGCACGGATCCCGCCACATCATCGGGGTTGGCCAGGCGGCGCATGGGCGTACGCATGGTCATGTATCCCACCCATTTTTCATTGGCCATGTTGTCGGCGATGAGGGGTGTGTCCACAAAACCGGGACAGACACAGTTGACCGTGATGCCGAAGCGAGCCCACTCTGCGGCAAGAGACTTCGTCATCTGCATAATGCCGCCCTTGCTGGCACTGTAGGCCGCGGCAGAGGGGATTCCCATAATGCCGCCGAGGGAACACATATTGACGATCTTGCCTTTTTTGACCGGGATCATCAGCTCGTTGGCCACAGCCTGAGAAACGAAGAAGTGACTGGTCATATTCAGGGCGATCACCTTATCCCAGTCCTGCTTTTTTTCGTTGATGCTGTAGGCTGAGTGACCCATGCCGGCATTATTGACGAGGATATCCAGAGAGCCGGTTTTCTCTTTGACCGTACCGATCATTTCACGGACAGACTCCTCACAGGTGATGTCGGCCACCACCGGAATCACCCTGCCCTCATAGGCGCCTGAAAGGCGCTGCACCTGGGCACTGAGCGCAGATTCATTATAGTCTGCCATAAAGACCGTGGCACCGTTTTGCAGAAAAGCCTCAGTGCTTTCCAAGCCGATGCCGCTGGCGGCGCCGGTGACAAGCACCGTCTTGCCGTGAAAATCAAAACTGTAATTCATGGTTGAAACTCCTTTTCATTGTCGATTTTTTATCGTTGACCCGGCCGAGGATTCTCTTGCCGGGCTTTTTTAATCTGCACATATCCTGCCGCACAGTCTGACAGAACCCTCCACCAGAAAAGCAATATTATCTCTGCAGAATATCCGATCCTGATCCGTGTGGATCTTGTCCATATAAAGCACACCGGTTCTTTGGCCACGCTTGAGTGCGGCCACGCCGACACCAAGAGGAAAATTCATCTGATCCGAGGGATAAAACACACCCTTTGACAGTACCTCCACACCGTAGTCACCCTTTGGGGCAAAGGAATCTTCGAGAACATCGGTCAAAAGGCCGGCCTTTTTCGAGCAGGCAAAAAGGATCGCCTTGCCGTCGCTGACACAGTCGAAATTGATGACGGGCGTATTTTTGAGGCTTTTCCGGTGTTTCCCGGCAAAAGACGAGGAACCGATGAGGCCAGCCTCCTCCCAGTCGAAAAAGACAAAGGCAACCTCTCTGCGCTTTTCCGGCGGCAAAGCCGCCATGAGCTCCAGCAGGGTAATCACACCGGAGGTGTTGTCGTTAGCCGTGTGGCGATTCGCCGGCCCGAAGATCATGAACATCAGAAGCAGATAGCAAACCAAAATCGCCGACAAAGCCCCCTCGGCAGCAGAGAAAAGAAAGCCGAAAAGAGCGCCGGCTGCCGCAGAAATGAGGAAAAAGCCCAAAACGACCACAATATTATAAAGCAAATAAATAGGTATGCTTTTCGGTGTAATAAAATTCGGGAAGAACATTCTTGCGCAAGTGTCATAATGGGCGGTAAAAAGAATCTTCGCACGGTCGGGATCGCCCACCAGGATATTCCTTGACCCGAAAGAACCCTTTTCGGTTTTGACCTCATAGCCCATCTCACGGATACGAGGCATGATCAAAGCGATAAAATCCTGCTTTTGTCTGACGCTTTTGCGCACCTGATAATCTCGCAAAAGCGTCTCTGACAGTTCCGTCATATTTTTTCTTCCTTTCCTCTGGCTTTATTTCGCAAAACGGGCAAAAGCCTTCAGCGCGTCCTCTTTGGTGAAGCCTCCCGGTGAAAACTTGAAATTGGCAGGTATCGTGTCGAAGCGTTCACAGTGCCGCAGGATATCCTCCCTGCTGATCTTTATTTCATGAAGCCCCGTCAGTTCATCAATGACTTTCTTGAATTCTTCGGTGTCGGTGCCCATAACCGCCATGATCCGTGCGGTCTTTTCGGGACAATAAACCGACGCCCGGTCGATAAAACTTCCCATGAAAGCCGTGCAAGCCTTGCCGTGGGGAACCCCGTAGTTTTCGGTGAGAATATACCCCAGAGGATGGGGAAAGGCCGTGCCGCAATAAGCCAGCGTGATACCGGCATAAAGGGAACCGTAATAGAGCTTTTCGCGCATGGCCTCATCGGGAAGCTGTTTCGTCTGCCACAGAACTTTCAGTCCCTGCCAGATGAGACTGACAGCCTTTTCACCGAACAGGGTGGGAATATCGCCGCACTTGACGGACATATAACCCTCCAAGGCATGAGCCAGGGCGTCGAGAGCCGTTGATACGGTGACATCATAGGGCATAGAATGAGTATAGGTGCTGTCGGCAAAGGTCAGCGACGGATTGGTGTCATCGGGAGCGATACTCTTTTTTCTGCCGGTTGCCGGATTGGTCAGAACGCTGACTCTGCCCACCTCGCTGCCGGTGCCCGCCGTAGTACCGACGAGAACAATGGGCAGTGCTCTGTTTCTTTCAGCCTGACTATAGCGATATATATCCTCCTGCTCAAAGGCAGGGTTGGCGGCATAAACCGCCACTGCCTTGGCGGCGTCAAGAGCCGAGCCGCCGCCGATTCCGAGAACAAAATCCGCACCGAAGTCAACGGCTTTTTTCGCGGCCTCATGGCAGTGATCCAGCCTCGGATTCGGCCCGATGCCGTCATAGACGGTGAAAGCCGTTCCGGCTTCTTTCAGGGCACACAGGGCGTCGTCCAGAGCGCCGCTGAGACGGGCACTTTTTCCACCGGTGATGAGGATACATTTCTTGCCGAAAGCAGACAACTCACCGGCACCGTTTTTCAGGCAGTCCTTGCCGCTGATCACCCGAACAGGAATTTTCAAATTAAAGTCCATAACAATCTCTCCTGCGAATTTTCTTGATATCTTAGGTAATTATAACAAATCTTTTCCATTGGTGCAAGTTTTAGGTGATAACCCTTGAAAAAAAATAATTTATAGTATAAAATGTATAAGTTAGATAAAAACAAATTGTCATATACATTTTGATCACAAGGCAGGAGCTATCGATGAAAAAGAAAAAAATCTACACGGCGATTGTTTCGGCAATATGCCTCATAGCCGTTGCCGTGGCAATTTTTCTCCTGAACGGCAGGAACAAATCCTTTGATTACAGCGAAAAAAGTACCGTTTCCATGGGTACCATCGTCACACAGAAAGTCTACGGTGATTACGCCGGAAAAGACATAGAAAAGATTAACGCCATCATCAACGCCCTCGACAAAAGCATCTCCTGGCGTGAGGCAGACTCCGAGGTCTCAGCTCTCAACCGCGACGGAAAGCTCAGTAACGCCAATCTTGCGGCCATGCTTGATACCTGCAAGCAGGTCAGCCGCGACAGCGGCGGTGTTTTCGATGTCACCGTCGGCGGCGTCAGCCGTCTGTGGAGCATCGGCGAAGAGGACGAAAGGCTCCCTGGGGACAGCGAGATACAGGCGGAACTGAAAAATGTCGGCTACGAGGGGATCAGCATCTCCGGCAATGACATCACACTGGCACCGGGCGTCAGCCTTGATCTCGGCGCTGTGGGAAAAGGCGCCGCCTGTGACATGGCCTATAACTACCTGAAAGCCTCAGACGCCAAAGGCGCCGTCATCTCTGTTGGCGGCAGTATCCTTGCCTACGGCAAGCACAACAAGGCCGGTGACAAATGGCGCATTGCTGTGCGCCACCCCCGAAAGGAAAATGAATATATCGGCGTCATCTCTCTCAGCGAGGGCTTCGTTTCCACCTCGGGAGACTATGAGGGCTATTTTGAAAAAGACGGCAGGCGTTATCATCACATCATCGACGCCACCACGGGCTATCCCTCAGACAGCGGACTGATCAGCGTGACTGTAGTCTGCCAAAACGGACTGCTCTCCGACGCCCTCTCCACCGCCTGCTTTATCCTCGGCGAGGAAAAGAGCAGGGCTCTGCTGGAAAAATACGACGCCGCCGCCGTATTCATTGACAGTGAGCTGACTATATCAACTGTGGGAGAAATCGAATTTGAAAAGAGCAGATAATCATCGGGAAATCGCCGTCAAAAAAGGAGATATCCTCCTCATTGTCTGCCTGCTTCTGCTGAGTCTTTTGCTTTTTGCGCGGTCCTTTTCCACCGCGGCCTCCCTCGAGGCGGAGATCTATTTGGCCGGAGAAAAGGTGCAAACCCTTTCACTTTCCTCTCTTTCCGAAAGTGAAACCATCAGCGTCGGCGGCTGTGAGCTTCTCCTCGAAAAGGACGGCGTCACCTTTCTTCATTCCGACTGCCGCGATCTTCTGTGCGTAAAAAGGGGAAAGCTGTCGAAACAGGGCGACACGATGGTCTGTGTGCCGAATAAAGTCGTGGTGGTTCTGCGTGCTTCAGGCGGCGGAGAAAAAGAAATACACGGCGTGGCCTACTGAAAGAGGAGAGAAGCATCATGAGAGCAAAAAAGACCGCATTTCTCGGCATACTCGGCGCTCTGGCTCTGGTTCTCGGCTTTCTGGAACAGCTCATTGTGCCGGACATTCCTTTTCTTCCCGTGGGCGCAAAGCCCGGACTTTCCAATATCGTCACCATGTACACTGCCTGCACTCTGGGCTTCCCGGGTGCTCTGTATA
>JAQXMV010000046.1 GCA_029013165.1 Oscillospiraceae bacterium
ATATGGAGAATATTATTGATAAAAATGATTGAGTGGGAACGGGAAGGATCATCGCTTTATGCTGACGAGTTTAAAAATTGAAAATGTGGCCGTCATTGAGCAAGCGGAAATCCTTTTTGACGGCGGACTGAATATACTGACCGGTGAAACAGGCGCCGGAAAGTCCATTGTCATCGACGCGATCAATGCCGTCCTCGGTGAGCGAACCTCAAAAGAGCTGATACGCGACGGCGCTGACAGAGCGAAAGTCACGGCATTTTTTGAGAAAATTTCCCCTCAGGCTTCGGCGATTCTCGACGAATATGAAATAGAAAGTGAGCCTGACGGATCCCTGTTGGTAACAAGGGTCATTACTTCTGACGGAAGAAGCTCCTGCAAGATTAACGGTCATCCCGTTACGGTTTCGATGCTTAAAAGTATCGGCCGGGAGCTGATTACCATCTGCGGACAGCATGACAGCCAATATCTTCTGATGAAAGACAGACATCTTTCTTTCATTGACGCCATTGCCGATTCCGACGAGCTTCTTTCATCTTATCGCGAAACCTACTCTGAGATCAAAAAAGTCCGCCGTGAGCTGAAAAAAATCACCGGTGATGACGCCGACAAGGAAAGACGGCTCGAATTTTTAAAGTATCAGATCGACGAGCTGAAAAGCGCCAATATTGTTGTCGGTGAAAAGAACGGTCTGATGGAAGAAAAGAAAAAATTTCAGAACCGGGAAAAAATTCTCGGAAACCTTACTGACTGCGACCGCATTCTCAACGGAGACGGCTCGGGGATTACCGGTAAGCTCTATGATCTTTCTGACTGTCTTGAGGAGCTTTCCCGTTACGACAGCGGCTTTCGGGAATATGCCGAGAGTATTGCTGAACTGAAATACGCTCTTGATGAGTGTTCGGCCCGGGTGCGCGACTCTCTGGAAGGATTTACCGAGTCGGATTTCAGCATAGATGCCGTAGAAGAAAGACTCGATCAGCTCTACCGACTGTCAAAAAAATACGGCGCCACCGAGGAAGAGATGCTCGCTTATCTCGATGATATCACCGAAGAATATGAAAGTATTTCCATGAGTGGCGAAATTGCCGAAAAGCTGCAGGAACAATACGACGAGCTGGCCGATGAGCTTTTCAGACGCGGCTGTTATCTGTCGGATTCCAGAAAGCAGGCGGCCATTACCTTTGAAAAAAAGGTCGAGGAAAATCTGCGGTTTCTCGATATGCCGGAGGCGGCCTTTGTTGTCGACTTCAGAGAAGCTGCCGCAACGGAGACGGGAATCGACGATGTGGAGTTTCTTTTCAGCGCCAACCCCGGGCAGGAGCCGAAGCCTTTGGCAAAAATTGCCTCGGGCGGTGAGCTTTCACGAGTCATGCTGGCTATTCGATGCGTACTTTCGGATCAGGATTCTGTCGGAACGATGATCTTTGACGAAATTGATACCGGCGTCAGCGGTCGGGCGGCTCATAAGATCGCCTATAAGCTCCGTGAGCTGTCGGTCAAAAAGCAGGTTTTGTGCGTAACCCATCTGGCGCAGATTGCCGCCTATGCGGATAATCATCTTTATATTGAGAAATCTTCCGACGGTGACAAAACCTACACGGCGGTCACTGCTCTGGACTATGACGGAAGAATCAGGGAAATTGCCAGAATCATCGGCGGCGATGTTTTGACCAATACCACCCTTGATTCAGCCAGAGAAATGATCGAATTTGCCTCAAAAGAGCAAAATTCGGTCTAAGGTATTGACTTTATATGGTGTTGACTGTTAAAATGAAACAATAAATGAAATGGGAAAGGATAATAAAAAATGAAACTATACGAGGAACTCGTTGCAAGAGGTCTGATCGCTCAGGTCACCGACGAGGAACGGATTAAAGATCTGATTAATAACGGAAAGGCCGTATTCTATATCGGTTTTGATCCCACTGCCGATTCTCTGCATGTCGGTCATTTCATGGCGCTGTGTCTGATGAAGAGACTGCAGATGGCCGGCAATAAGCCCATTGCTCTGATCGGCGGCGGAACGGCCATGATCGGTGACCCCTCGGGCCGCACCGACATGAGACAGATGATGACGCCGGAGACCATCGCTCACAACTGTGAGTGCTTCAAAAAGCAGATGAGCCGTTTTATTGATTTTTCCGACGGCAAGGCTCTCATGGTCAATAATGCTGACTGGCTGATGAATCTTAACTATATCGAGGTGCTTCGTGAGGTCGGCGCCTGCTTCTCTGTCAACCGTATGCTTGCGGCCGAGTGCTATAAGCAGAGAATGGAGAAGGGTCTGTCTTTCCTGGAGTTTAACTATATGATCATGCAGAGCTATGATTTCTTTCGGCTTTATCAGGATTACGGCTGCAATCTGCAGTTCGGCGGCGACGACCAGTGGAGCAATATGCTCGGC
>JAQXMV010000047.1 GCA_029013165.1 Oscillospiraceae bacterium
AATACATGACAGGCTTTCCGTTATACATAAAGATGCTGTCGCGGTCAAAATCCGTCAAGACGCTGCTAAGAAAATCCGTCACGAGACTGTCGGCTTTCTCTCTTTTCATCACAGTAGAGGTTTCTCTCATGGGCTCGGCCTGACTGTGAAGCAGCGCCATAAACTGACCCTCTCCCCGGGCCAAATGGGGATAAAACCGGCGGCACTCCTTGATATTGGCACACCGACAGCCATCAAAAAACACACCGTCAGCCGTGACTTTTCTGACCGTATCTTTCACAGGCACAAGCTCGAATTCCGGGTGTCTTTGAAGAAAGGCGTCCACGGTCAATTCATTTTCCTGCAGGGAAAAAGTACAGGTGGCATAGAGAATATATCCTCCTCTTTTCACAGTGCGGGCGGCATGATCCAAAATGACAGCCTGTCTATCGGCGCATCGGTTAACATTTTCTTCGCTCCACTCATCAATGGCTGTTTCGTCTTTGCGGAACATTCCCTCTCCGGAGCAGGGCGCGTCAACAGTCACAAGATCAAAGGTGTTGCCGTAAAGATCGGCGAGCTTGGCCGTATCAAGACAGCAGGTGATCACATTTTGCAGTCCGAGTCTCTCGATATTGCCGGACAGCACCCGGCAACGAGAGGGAATGACCTCGTTGCTCATGAGAACGCCGCCGCTGCCGAGCTTATTTTTCAGCTGCGTGCTCTTGCCGCCGGGGGCGGCACACATATCGAGGATTTTCCAGTCGGGCTGAATATCCAGACACTCAACCGGCGCCATAGCCGCCGGCTCCTGAACATATATCATGCCGGCATGATGATAAGGATGACTGCCCACTCTGTCGAAATCCAGATAAAATCCGTTTTCAACATAAGGGATACTTTCTCTGCCGAATGGGTTTATCTTGTCAAAATCCTCCGGGGCAATTTTATCCGTGTTGACCCGAAAGCCCCGAACGGGCGGCTCAGACAGAGCCGCCAGATAATCCCCAAAGCTGTTACCCAGCAGTTCTCTCATTTCCGCGGCAAATCTTTCCGGTATCGGCTTCACTTCGCGTCGCCTCCCAGATTCATCTCAGAATAAAGCATACACATACCCACGGCAGTCATGGCGGCCGTTTCCGTCCGAAGAATCCGCGAGCCGAGAGACAGCGTAACTCCTCCGGCCTCTTTCGCCAGTTCAATTTCACTGTCCTCAAAGCCGCCCTCCGGGCCTATGATAATACCGACGCTCATGCCGTTTTTGAGCTGACGGAGACATTCGGCCGTCCCTTTCATTCCCCTTTCACTCTCATAGGGAACAAAAAGCATATCGTGCTCCCCTGCTTTTTCCATGGCCCGGCTGAAGCTCATGGGCTCTGCTACATTCGGAATGATACAGCGCTTGCTCTGCTTGGCCGCACTTTCGCTGATGGCCTGCCAGCGCTGAGTCTTGCTCTTCTTTTTCTTTTCATCGAGGCGCACAACACACCGTTTCATCTCAACAGGTATGATCTCATGAACACCCAGCTCAACGGCTTTCTGAATGATCAGCTCCATTTTATCTCCCTTGGGCAAGCCCTGATAAAGATAAATCTTCAGCGGCAAATCCTCTGCACCGACATTCTCTTCCACCACGGCTAGACGCACCGACTCCTGCGTGAAAGAACGGATAACGCAAAGACTGCTCACACCGCCGTGGCTGATGAGGAGCTGATCTCCCTCTTTCATTCTCAGGACATTTCTGATATGGTTATAGTCGTTGCCTGTGATGAAAAAGCTACCCCCGTCAAAGCAGTCGTCTCCGACAAAAAAATTAAACATGCTTACCCTCCCGATCAGCAGATAATAACTCGTTTATTATACCACACTTGTCACAAGAAGTCCACAAAAACGGAAAATGTGCCATTAACAGCAAAAAAGCTGCAAGGAGGCACTCTCCTTTGCAGCTTTTCTAAGTACTTAAATATTAGGCGAAACGGGCTGTGATGCTTTCAAAAATCATCTTGAAGAAATTAAGAAAAGCAGAGAAGAAGCTGACGGATACGCCGTAATCGGGGGCAAAGCGCAGTACGGTCGGCAGACCGGTCTTTTCGTCATAACGCTCGATCTGTACCGTATGCTTACCGTAAGTCAGATACTTATAGGGAATCTTACAGTTGCCGTTCTCGTCAGGGAAAAGCTCCACGGTTTTGCCGTTGCCCAGGCCGAAAGTGAGCTTATAACCGGTTACGGCCACTTCTTCCGTAACAGGGTTATAATTCTCATCATATACGGTGTCGGTGCTGGTGAAAGAGAGCACACCCGAAGCCAGTTTTGAGGTATCCATCACCGGATACTGCATACCGGTATTCCAGGGATCGCCGTAATAGATGACAATACTTTCTCCCTCGGAAACCGTATAGGCGCTCAAGCCCTTTTCCGGAGAGACGCCGTCGACCATATAGGACCAACCGTCAAATTTCACGGTCGTATAGCTGCCGGAAACGATACCGTTGATATCATACACATACTTGCCGTAAATGCCGTCGGACGCCTTTACGGTCAGCGTGTCATCGTTTTTGTCGGCGGTAACAAGAACATCGTAAACCGTACTGCCCTTATTCACTGCAACATCGCCGTAATAAAGACAGGAATCAATACCCTCTATGCGCAGCTTGACCGTCACACTTTCGCCGGCCGCCAAGGCTGTTGCCATGCAGCAGAAAATGACGAGAAGAGACAAAACTGTCGCAAGAGCTTTTTTGAACATTTTCATAATGCTCATCCTTTCTGTAATTTTTTATGCAAACTCATTTGCATTGTGCACCATGACAAATGAGTATATGCCCTTTCAATAGGAGCCTTCGATATCCATGCCGTTATCGCAGGTATAGGAAAACACGATTTTGTCGCCCGAAACAACCCTATAGTCGCTGGAGCCGACGGAGAGAAAGCTGCCGTTGACGCTGTACATCCAGCCTGAGGAGGAGCCGCAGTCCATTTCATATAGCTGGTGTATTCCCTCAACATAATAAGTTTCAAAAGCCGGCGTATAGGTGTATTCAAGCTGAATGCCGTTTTTCAGGCAATATTGGCACCGATCTGAGCAGACATTCTCTTGACAGGCTCTTCTGAGCACATCGAAGGCGGATTCTCCCTTAGTAAAACTCACTTTCGTTTGATGGAGAATGATGCCGTCATCGGGCACAAAGGGCAGCTTTTCTTTTTTTATTTTATTCTTGTTGTCGTTAATGGTCTCACAGGATATGGTCACATAACAGTATTCGCCAGTATTGGTCTCTTCCGAGGCGGAAACGGACGGTTTTTGCGCCGATGTCACTATGTTTTTTTTAGTTTCGCTGGCGGTGACTTTCTCGGTCGTCGTGACTGTCTTAGTTGGCTCTGTCAGAGGCGCTGTTTGCTTCTGCGTTATTCCCGTGGTTTCCGTGCTTTTTTGCGCTTCGGAGGTATAAACAGCAGTCGTCTGCATGGCCACCTGCGATGAAGCGGAAACCGCCGAAGCGTCAGCGATAACCGCAACGCTTTCGGAAACTTCCTTTTCCGATATAACACTTTCACCGGAAGCAGAGACAGTCTGTGTCGGATCGGTTGTTGCTTCAGGTGCCGTCATTCCGCAGCCCGCAAGGGCAAAAATCAGAATCAGGCACCATAGGATAGAAAACTTTTTCATGATTATCACTCCGGATCAAATATTCCGTATTTTGCACGAAGACGCTGGAATTTATCCGCCATGGGCTTACAGATAAAAAAGAGCAGCAGGGCCGTGGTGAGGCCGTGGATCAGATTAAAGAGAAGCCCGGAGGCATAAATGCTCAGCACCGCTTTCGGCGTGTATTCCGTCACCATGGTGAGCACACTGCAGCTGTCAACGGCCAAACCGTACACGGAAAAACACATCAAGCCCCCGATGATGCTGACGGCAAGCCGAC
>JAQXMV010000048.1 GCA_029013165.1 Oscillospiraceae bacterium
AATCTTACAGAAAAGGTGTGGAAATGATCTACACCGGCTTCTCCGACACCCTGAAAAAGCTGGGAGTGGAGGCTTTCGGCGAAGAGGGAGAGACCTTTGATCCCAATTTCCACAATGGTGTGATGCACTGCGAGGACGAGGCTCTCGGTGAAAATGTGATCGCTCAGGTTTTCAGCAAAGGCTATAAACTCGGCGACCGTGTGCTCCGGCACGCCATGGTCAAGGTGGCCAACTGATCTCTCGCGGCGAAGCCGCAGTCACCGCCGGCAGACGTCGGTCAATACAGCAAACAACCGAAAGGTTATTCAATATAGCAAACAAAAAAATTATTACAATGGAGGCAAATATTATGTCAAAGATTATCGGTATCGACTTAGGTACAACAAACTCATGCGTAGCAGTTATCGAGGGCGGCGAGCCCGTTGTCATCGCCAACGCCGAGGGCGCCAGAACCACTCCTTCCGTCGTGGCTTTCTCAAAGACCGGCGAAAGAATGGTCGGCCAGGTGGCCAAGCGTCAGGCTGTCACCAATCCCGACAGAACCGTTTCTTCCATCAAGAGACAGATGGGTTCCAATTATCATGTTGCCATCGACGGCAAGCAGTATACACCCCAGGAGATCTCAGCCATGATTCTGCAGAAGCTCAAAGGTGACGCAGAAGCCTATCTCGGCGAAAAGGTCACAGAGGCCGTCATCACCGTTCCCGCTTATTTCACGGACGCACAGCGTCAGGCAACCAAGGACGCCGGCAAGATCGCCGGACTTGAGGTCAAGAGAATCATCAATGAGCCCACTGCCGCAGCTCTTGCTTACGGCATCGACAAGGAAGCTGACCAGAAAGTTATGGTTTATGACCTCGGCGGCGGCACCTTCGATGTTTCCATCATCGAGATGGGCGACGGTGTGCAGGAGGTTCTTGCCACGGCAGGTAACAACCGTCTCGGCGGTGATGATTTCGACCAGAGAATCATTGACTGGCTCGTTGCCGGCTTCAAGGCCGAGCAGGGCGTTGACCTGAGAAGTGACAAGATGGCCATGCAGAGACTCAAGGAAGCCGCAGAAAAGGCAAAGATCGAGCTTTCCGGCGTCACTTCCACTTCCATTTCTCTGCCCTATATTACCGCTGACGCCACAGGCCCCAAGCATCTGGAGACAACCTTGACCAGAGCAAAGTTCAATGAGCTGACAGCCGATCTCGTGGAAGCTACCATGGGTCCCGTCCGTCAGGCCATGTCAGACTCCGGTCTCAATGCAAGTCAGATTGATAAAGTTCTTATGGTCGGCGGTTCCTCCAGAATCCCTGCCGTCAACGAAGCAATCAAAAAGTTTATCGGTAAAGAGCCCTTCAAGGGCATCAACCCCGATGAGTGCGTAGCCATCGGTGCCTGCCTCCAGGGCGGTGTTCTCGGCGGCGATGTCAAGGGTCTTCTGCTTCTGGATGTTACACCGCTTTCACTGGGTATTGAGACCATGGGCGGCATCAACACCAAGGTTATCGACAGAAACACCACCATTCCCACCAAGAAGAGCCAGATTTTCTCCACCGCCGTTGACAATCAGCCCAGCGTTGAAGTTCATGTTCTGCAGGGTGAAAGAGAGTTCGCCAAGGACAACAAGACCCTCGGTGTCTTCAGCCTTGACGGCATCATGCCCGCACGCCGCGGTGTTCCTCAGATCGAGGTTACCTTTGATATCGACGCCAACGGTATCGTTCATGTTTCGGCCAAGGATCTCGGCACCGGCAAGGAGCAGTCCATTTCCATCACTTCTTCCACCAATATGTCAAAGGAGGACATCGAAAAGGCTGTGAAAGAAGCCGAGCAGTATGCGCAGGAGGATAAGCAGCGCCGTGAGGAGATTGACGCCAGAAACGAAGCCGATCAGATGGTCTATCAGTGCGAAAAGATCCTGGCTGATGAGGGCGACAAGCTCGACGAAGCCGACAAGAATGAGATTCAGAGCAAGGTGGATTCCCTGAAGAATGCTCTCAAGGGCGAAGACATCAACCTCATCAAGAACGAGAGAGAAGCGCTCACCCAGGCTTTCTATAAGATCAGCGAAAAGATCTATCAGCAGCAGGCTCAGGCGCAGGGCGGCCCGCAGCAGGGCTTCAATCCCAATGATTTCGGCGGTGCAGGCGCAGCCGATGCGTCCTCGGATAACGGCGGATATTCCGACGCCGGTTATACCGATGCGAACTTCACCGACGCTAACTAATTGATTTTTTCGGGAGTTGTCGCATTTAGATGCAGAAACCGTTTTCTTCACCCCGAAGCCGTATGATAGATACTGCGAGTGGGTGAAAAAACGGTTAAAAAAGAAAAATGAAACCATGGAATCTGTTCATTTCATCATTTTTCTTTTTGTTCTGCGCTAAATGCGACAGCTCCGAATGTGGTATACTGCGGATTTTTCCGCTTGTATGAGAGGATAATTATAAATGGCAGATAATAAACGAGATTATTATGAAGTCCTCGGTGTGAGCAAGGACGCCTCCGATGACGAAATAAAAAAGGCATATCGCAAGCTCGCCAAACAGTATCATCCTGACCTGAATCCCGGCGACAAGACAGCCGAGGCTAAGTTCAAGGAGGCCAACGAGGCCTATGAGGTGCTCTCCGACAGTGAGAAGAAAGCCCGTTACGACCAGTATGGTCATGCAGGCGTTGATCCCAATTTCGGTGCCGGCGGCTTCGGAGGCGGCGGCTTCGGCGGTTTCGGCGATTTCGATCTGGGCGATATTCTCGGCAGTATGTTCGGCGGCGGTTTCGGCTCTTCGGGCAGACAGCAGAACCCCAACGCACCGCGCAAGGGCGGAAACATTCAGACCACGGTGACCATCTCCTTTGAGGAAGCGGCCAAGGGCTGCAAAAAGACGGTCAATATCGCACGGGACGAGGTCTGTACGGAATGCGGCGGCAGCGGAGCAGCCAAGGGCACCAGCCCGGAAACCTGCAAGACCTGTGGCGGCAGGGGACAGGTTACGGTTCAGCAGAGAACGCCTTTCGGCGTCATGAGCAGCACTCGTCAGTGCAGCGAATGCGGCGGTAAGGGTAAGGTCATCAAAACCCCCTGCAGTCACTGCCACGGAACAGGCTTCATCCGCAAGAGACAGACGGCGGAAGTGGATATACCGGCCGGCATCGACGACAGACAGACCCTCAATGTCCGCGGCGGCGGACATCCCGGTGTCAACGGCGGCCAGAGAGGCGACCTGAGAGTCAATGTCAATGTCCGTCCCCATCCTTTCTTTGAAAGAGACGGCTTCGATGTCTGGTGCGAATTTCCCGTCACCTATGCGCAGGCTGCCCTGGGCGATACGCTGTACATTCCCACCCTTGACGGCAAGGTCAAATATGAGCTGCCGGCCGGCACACAGCCCGGAGAAGTTTTCCGCTTCCGCAACCGGGGTATTCAGCAGCTTTCCTCGAGAAACAAGGGCGATCAGTTTGTGAAAATCATCGTGGAAGTTCCGAAAAATCTCACCTCCAAGCAGAAAGAGCTTTTGCGTGAATTCAATGACAGCCTGCCCAATAAGCCGAAAAACAATATTCCCGACGGCTCCGTTGTGGGCGAAGAAAAGAAGAAATCTTTCTTCGACAAATTTAAATAATATATTGCGCCCGCAATTTCCCTGCGGGCGCGATTTTTTTCGCCTGCGGCTTGACTTCCGAAGATTTACGAAATGTTGTCGTCGTTTATAACAGATTTGACAAACAAATTAACAAGCTGTTAACATATATTTCTGAGATATATTGTATACTTTATTTACATACGGTTCAATTAAAATTGAATTATAAAAAAACAGGAAAGGTCTGATACAAAATGAAAAAGACAGTCTTTTTGACCGGTTCAACCGGCAACATGGGTTTCGCTGCCTTTAAAGAGCTTTATCAGAGAAGAGACAGATACAACATCGTTCTTCTCAACCGTGACAGCAAAAAGGCAAGAGACAAGTTCGGTCCCTATATGAACGACAAGAGCGTGAAGATCGTTTGGGGTGACCTGACAAACTATGAGGATGTTCTCGAGGCAACCAACGGAGCTGACTATGTTCTTCATGTCGGCGGCCTTGTTTCTCCCGCAGCCGACTATTTCCCGAAGAAAACTCTTTTCACCAATGTTACCGCTATGGAAAACATCGTGAAGGCTGTCAAGGCTCAGCCCGATCCTGACGCAGTAAAGGTTGTTTACATCGGTACCGTTGCTCAGACCGGTGACAGAAACTATCCCACTCACTGGGGCAGAACCGGCGACCCGATCCAGATCAGCGTCTATGACCACTATGCCATCAGTAAGACCAAGGCTGAGGCAATCCTTGCCGATTCCGGCCTGAAATACTGGGTATCCCTCAGACAGACCGGTATCCTTTATGCCGATATTCTCAAGAACATGGAGCCCATCATGTTCCATGTACCCATCAACGGCGTTCTCGAGTGGGCAACCGTTGAGGACAGCGGCCGTCTCTGCGCCAAGGTCTGCAACGACACCGTTCCCGAGGAATTCTGGAGAAGATTCTATAACATCAGCTCCGGTCCTGACTACAGACTGACCAACTATGAGTTTGAGGTTCTCCTGCTCAACAGCATCGGCATGAAGGGCGCCGATGTTCCCAAGAAGCTCTTCGATCCCGACTGGTTCATTCTGCAGAACTTCCATGGTCAGTGGTACACCGATGCCGACGATCTGGAGAACTATCTGCACTTCCGTGCCAACATTCCCGTTAAGGAATACTTCAAGAAGCTCACCAGCCAGGTTCCCTTCTTCTATAAGCTCTCAGGTCTGGCACCTCTCGGCCTTGTCAAGAAGTTCATGATGGAGCCCATCGCCAACACACCGCTTTACGGCACCCAGGCATGGATCAAGAACGGCATGAGAGAGAGAATCACCGCTTACTACGGCTCCATGGAGAAGTATAAGGCTATCGGCAAGTCATGGGATGATTTTGAAGTTGTTATCCCCGACAAGAACGAAATGAGCTACCTTGACCACGGTTATGACGAGACCAAGGACTTCAACACCCTCACCATCGAGGACATGAAGAAGGCTGCTGAATTCAGAGGCGGCGAGTGCCTTGCCAAGAAGCTCGGCAAGGATATGTACACACCCATCAAGTGGAAGTGTGCCTGCGGCCATGAGTTTGAGATGTCACCCAACCTTGTCCTCAGAGGCGGTCACTGGTGCCCCGAATGTCTGCCCATGCCCTGGAAGTATGACGAGATCGCAAAGGTCAACCCCTTCTTCGCACAGGTTTGGTATTCACACCACAGCCCCGACGAGAACAATGTATATGATGAGAACATCTACTACGGTTTCTCCAAGGAATAATCACACTACATAATGAAAAGTCCGGCTTTTGCCGGACTTTTTTGTGACTGTCGATCAATGCTTCAGGCGCATTGATCGACAAGCTGAGCCACCCTGTCGGGTGGCTCGTTTTTGTTTATCGCGATGTTTCTTTTTCTCTGAAGCTGTAGCCGTGATCCTCCAGCTCGGTGATATGCTTGAGAATATATCCGGCGCCTTTGGCGGCACAGTGCTCCGGGTCAACGGCTCCTGTGACCTTGATGTTCAGCCTTTCGGACAGCTCTTTGTCCAGGCCGCTGAGCTTGGAAAGTCCGCCGGTCAGCAGGATTCCCTCTGTACAGATATCCGAATACAGCTCCGGGGGCACCTGCTCCAGAACATTCATAATGCCCAAAAAGATGTCGTCAATCTGATCCTTGAGGGCGTGATAGATTTCCGTGGAGCTGACAGAAAAGCTTTTGGGCATACGGCTGACATAATCCTTACCGGTGATCCACATTTCCAGCTCTTCCTCTCTGGGGTGGGCACAGCCGACGGTATGCTTGACTTTTTTGGCCGTGGGCAGACCGATGAGCATATTTCTCTCTTTTTTCAGATAATCCACAATGGCTCTGTCCATGGTGTCGCCGGCTGTTCGGGAGGAAACCGAATAGGCGACGGTGCCCATGGTGATCACGGCGATATCCGTGGTGCCGGCGCCCAGGTCGATGACCATAACGCCGTGGGGATTCTCGATGGAAAGTCCGGCGCCCAGCGCAGAGACGATGGGCTCATCAATGACGCTGACCCGGCCTGCGCCGCTTGTGCAGGCGGCTTCGATGATCGCCTTTCTTTCCGGCGAGGTGGCGGCGCTGGGTGCGCTGATGATGACATTGGGACGGAAAATCTGATGTTGGCAGATCCGGTTGAGGAAGTGCTCCAATATCAGCGCAACGCAGGTGAAATCCGAAATCACACCGCCACTCATGGGCTTGATCAGTCGCAGAGTTTCCGGCGTGCGCTGTGCCATTTCTCCTGCGGCGTTGCCGATGGCGACGATCTCATCGTCATAATTGTCGAAGCAAATGGCGGTTTCCTCGGAAAAAACGATACCCTTTCCCTGGACGAAAGCCGTCACGGTGCTGGTGCCGAGGTCTATGCCGATATTGAGTCCGGGCATTGTTTCACTTCCTTTTTGTTGTTTTCTTGCTTCCCTCATTTTACCCGCATTTTTCCCCCTTGTCAAGGGTTAAAAATTAACCTGCGGCAGGCCGCCGTCTCTCTCCAGCAGATGCCGCAGAAAAGAGTAGCGGCGGGTCTTTTTGTCGTTATCCACCATTTGCCGCAGATCATTCTCACTGCCGACAATAATCAGACGGCTTTTCGCCCTTGTCACGGCGGTGTAAAGCAGATTGCGGTAGCAAAGCTGAGGTACGGTGGCGCACAGGGGCATAAGCACCGCTTCAAACTCACTGCCCTGGCTTTTATGGACGGTGACGGCGTAGGCCAGCTCCAGTTCGCTGATGCTGTCAAAGGGATAAATGGCTATTCTGCCGTCGAAGTCGATCTTCATGAAAGAGGCGTTGATGTTGATGGCGATGACGGTGCCGATGTCGCCGTTGAATATTCCCGAGGAGGTCTCTTTGTCTTTGGTCCAGATAATATCGTAGTTATTCTTAATCTGCATGACCTTGTCGCCCTCACGGAAAATTTTTCCGCCGGAACGGTATTCCTCCTTTTCGGTGTCGGGAGGATTGAGCGCCTGCTGCAGGGTACTATTGAGATGAACGGTGCCTGTCAGTCCTTTCCTTGAGGGACAGATGATCTGAATATCTTTCATGGGATCATAGCCGTATGCCTTCGGCAGTCTGGTGCAGGTAAGCTCCGTGACCGTGTCGCAGGTACGGGCAGGCGTGCTCCGGGAGAGGAAAAAGAAATCACTGTCCCGGCGTGAAATGTCCGGATATTCTCCGCGGACAATCCGGTGGGCATTGGTGACGATGAGACTGCTCATGGCCTGACGGAAAACCTGACTGAGGCAGACCGTGGGCAAAAGCTCCGAGGCGATGATATCCTGCAGGACATTGCCGGCACCCACGGGCGGCAGCTGATCGGAGTCCCCGACCATGACCAGCCGGCAGCCAAGGGGGAGGGCTTCCAGCAGGGCCGCAAAGAGGTGGGTATCCACCATGGAAAGCTCGTCCACGATCACGGCGTCGGCCTCCAGGGGATTTTCTAAGTTCCGTGAAAAGACGCGCCGGTCCGCGTCGGACCACTCCACTTCCAGCAGTCGGTGAATGGTCTGTGCCTTTCTGCCGGTGACTTCACTCATACGCATGGCGGCACGCCCTGTGGGCGCAGCCAGAAGCACCCGCAGCTTTTTCTTCTCAAAAAGCTCCAGTATGCCGTTGAGGGTGGTGGTCTTTCCTGTGCCGGGACCGCCGGTGAGGACGAGTAAGCCTTTTGTCACAGCGGTTTTGATCGCCAGCTTTTGTTTTTCTTCAAAGCTGATGCCGTTTTTGGCTTCGATTTTTTCGATGTCGGCGTCCAGGGTGGTTCCTGCGGCGGGAGGAAAACGCAGCATCACTTTGATGCGGTCGGCGATGGTTTTTTCGTCATAGTATTCAGCCGGGAGAAAGAGATAGCTCTTCTCTCTGTCGAAGTCCTCCACCAGCTCTTTATCCTCAAGGAGGTCGTCAATGACCTGCTGAACCTCGTCATGGTCTATGCCCAGCAGTTCGCAGGCGGGCAGGATAATTTTGCTCCGGGGCAGGCAGGTGTGTCCGTTTCTCAGGTTGTGCCGCAGGATATGTAGGATACCTGCCCGGTGACGGTAGATGGACTTGACATGGCTCGGAAAAGAGTCGGCGATCTCGTCGGCGCGTTCAAAGCGGATTCCCACGGATTCGGTGCAGAGAAGATAGGGATTTTCCGTGATCCGCTGCACGGCGTCGCCGCCGAAAGCCTTATAGGCGCTGAGACATTCCGAGGGGTTCATGCCGAAGCGTTCCAGAGCGATCATGACTTCACGCACAGCAAACTGCTCGCGGAAGTGTTTGCCGATTTCCTGCGCCTTGTCCTCGGAAATGCCTCGGATCTGAGCCAGCATTTCGGGATTACTTTCCATGATCTCAAAGGTTCTGTCCCCAAAGCGTTCCACGATTCTCTGAGCCAGAGCAGGGCCGATACCCTTGACGGCGCCGCCGGCAAGATAGCGCAGCATATCGGCGGCATTCTTCGGCATGGAGCGTTCACAGGCGCTGACCTTGAACTGATTGCCGAAGGTGGGGTGGTTGGTCCACTGCCCTTTGAGTTTCAGCTTTTCCCCGGCGCAGCAGGAGGGCATGATGCCCACAGCGGTGACGAGCTTTCCTTCCAGACTCAGCTCCAGGACGGTATACCCGTTTTCGGGGTTGGTATAGATAATGTCTTCAACGGTTCCTTCCATGATGATTTCGCTATCCATATTCCCATCCTTACTTCTGATCATTTATCTTTTATTATATAACAAAACGCACTTTCTTTTCAATCCTTTGGAGGGGATTATTTGAAAAGCTCCGTGATTTCTTCGGTGTCGATGAAGCGGACATTGCCGAAAGGGGCAACGATGGCTTTGCACTGATTCTTGATATAGGGGGAGAGGTTTTTGCCGGGTATGATCATTTCCGGTCGTTCTGCCGCAGGATAGCAAAGGGAGCACAGGTAGGCAAAATATACTTTGTCCGGCAGAGAGGATTCTTCCTCTCCGGGGAGAATCAGGGTATAGATATCTTTGCTGTCTCCCACGGTATTGAGACAGCGAAGCAGCAGCAGACACAGAAATACAAGTCCGAGCAGGATCAGAATAAGGGCGATAGCGCTGAAAATGGCTTGTGTCATGATAAATTCACCTCATTTTCATTTTATGCCGGAGCCGGAAATTTGCCCCGCAAAAAATGCTGTAAAAGCCCCATGAAGCGGAAATCTTGTTTGTTTTTAAACAATATCTTAACATTTGTGGAGTTTGTTGACTTGCCCTGATCGGAATACTATAATTAAAATCGGAACGGATCAAAACAAAAGGAGGAAATATTGATGAAATCGTTCTTCATGAAAATTCTGTCTCTCGTGTCAGCGCTGCTCATGCTTGTGCTGAGCCCCGGCGGAGCCATTCGCCAGCCGCTGATATCCAAAATGTGCCCGTCTTATTACGGCTCTCCGGCTGTTTCACAGCCTTTGGGTGAGGTGGAGGTGCCCCAGCATCCCTATCTTGCCGCTGAGGGCGTCAACGGTATGCACGGCAATTCCTATAACACCGGCGCTTATTCCTACAGCGGCCCCCTCGGTGTCAATCCTGTGGTGAAGTCGCGATCCATGAATGTTTTCGGCGGCCTTGTGGCAACGCTCATGTTTGATTCGCAGGGCAGAATCATGTGCATCAGCGGCAATGTTGTGGGCTTCCGTCTGCTGCTGATGGATGCCGATACCCTGGAGATTCTGGCGGAGACCCGCCTGCCTCAGAGGGCTTCCACCATGGAGTTTTTCAAGACGCTGGACTTCTCTAAGATTTCCAGCGATACCTCCGGCGGCGCCTACTGCCATCTTCTGGAGGGTGACAGACCCATCATCGGCAATTCCGACAATGTCATTCAGATATATTATGTTGACGAAAGCTCAGGCAAGCCGGAGTGGAAGATCGAAAAGGAATGGAATATCTCTTCTCTGCTGCCGGAGGGCTCCTACATCACCGACGCTATCCCCGATCATGAGGGCAATATCTGGTTCGTCACCCGTCCGGGTGAAGTCGGCTTCATCGAAAAGGACAGCGATGAGGTTCATATCATGACCCTGGAGGGCGAGGAGATTCAGAACACCCTGGCCACGGCCGCTGACGGCGTTTATATCGTCTCGGACTATGCTATGTACCGCTTCGATATTGACGAAAAGGGAGAGCCCTGCTACACCTGGAGAACCGCATACGACCGCGGAACGACTCTCAAACCCGGTGCGATCAATCAGGGCTCGGGAACCACACCCACGCTCCTGGATGTTCCCTGCCGTGACGGCAGCGTCAGAAAGCTCTGCGCGATCACCGACAATGCCGACGGCAGAGTCAATATGGTCATTTATGACCGGGTTACCGGCGAGGTCATTGCCGAGATTCCACTCTTTGAGGAGGGTCATTCCGTCAGTGAAAATTCCCTGATCGCTTACGATCGCTCGTTCATTGTGGAGAATAATTATTCCGACACGGGAGCCGGCTTCCTGGAAAACAATCCTACCAGCTATCCGGGTGTTATCCGTGTGGACATGAACGAGGACTGCACCGGAGCCGATATCGTCTGGGAAAGCCAAGAGGCTTCCGCCACCGTTGTTCCCAAGCTCTCCACGGGTAACGGACTGGTTTATCTTTACACCAGAGAGATCAACGATGACATTCCCAAGTCTGCCGTTGCCTGGTATTTCACCGCTATTGATTTCAGAACCGGCGAAACGGTGTATAAGGTTTTCACCGGTTGCGGCAAGAACTGGAATAATTCCTACGGCCCCATCTCCATCGGCCCCAACGGAACCGCCTATGTCGGCGTATTTAACGGCCTGATATCTGTCAGCGATTCTTAATTCAATGTATGTCTGTCGCAGCTTTTGTTGCGACAGACATTTTTGATGGCAAGAAAATGGAATAATTTAGTCGATAAACGCATAACATAGGCTGAAAATACTGCGTTTCCCCATTTTTTATTTGACTTTTGCCGATGATGTGGTAAAATAAACCTATAATTTTTGAAAAGGAGTTTTAGACAATATGAGACTGCTGAATTCCGATGAAATGAAACAGGTCGAACAGTACACGGCCAAGTACGGACTCTCCTATCAGCGCATGATGGAAAACGCAGGCGCCGCCTGTGCCCGAAATATCAGGAACGAAATCGAGAAGGAAAAAAACATCAAGCGCAATGTTGCCGTGGTCTGCGGCAAGGGCAATAACGGCGGAGACGGTTTCGTCGTGGCCAGAAAGCTGGTGGAAAACGGCTATAATGTCTGCGTAATCATGGCCTGCGGCTATCCCACCAGTCAGGAAGCAACTTATATGTATAAGCTGGTCATTGATATGGCCATTCCTGTCATCTGGTATGATGCCGACCGTTCCAAGGCAATTCAGACGGTGAAAAACGCCGATGTGATCGTGGACGCAATCTTCGGCTTCAGCTTTTACGGCAATATCAGCGCCGACCTGAAATATCTCATCGGCGAGATGTCGGAAGCCAGGGGACTGAAATTTGCCGTTGATGTGCCCAGCGGTGTTTACTGCGACAGCGGCTATAATGATCCCGGCTGTTTCAAGGCGGATTTTACCATTGCTATCTCCTCTCTGAAGCCGGCCCATATCATGCACCCGGCCTCCGAGTGCTGCGGTGATATCATCATCGCCAATATCGGCATACCCGAGGACAGCTATAAGCTGGTGCAGGATTCTCTTTATACCCACAATATTGTCGAGGTCAGAAATCTTTTCAAGGCCCGTTCCTCCGTTTCACACAAAGGCACTTTCGGTCATCTTCTGTGCATCTGCGGCAGCAGGAACATGGTGGGCGCTCCTGTCCTGGCAGGTTCGGCGGCTCTGCGCTCCGGCGCAGGCCTTGTGACCATGGCTTTCCCGGAAAGCGCTTATCTGCCCATTGCCTCCAAGCTCACGGAAGCTCTGATGATGCCTCTGCCGGAGACGGCAGAGGGAACCCTCAGTGCCGCGGCGGCAGACAAAATTCTCGCAAGCCTTGAAAAATTCAGTGCCATCGTCATCGGCTGCGGCATGGGTGTCAATGAGGACACGAAAAAAGTCCTCGAAACAGTGCTGAAAAACGCAAAGGTGCCTGTGATTGTGGACGCCGATGGTATAAATATCATTGCCGAAAACATAGATATCATAAAAGAGGCCACCTGTGATGTGATCCTGACGCCTCATCCCGGCGAAATGTCGCGTCTGTGCGGCAAGAGGGTCGAGCTCATCGAAAGCGACAGAGTCGCCTGCGCCCGCAATTTCGTTGCCCAGCATCAGGTCTGCCTTGTTCTCAAGGGCTCCAATACCGTGGCCGTTGCACCGGGCAGTGCCAAGGTATATGTCAATGCTTCCGGCAATTCGGGCCTTGCCAAGGGCGGCAGCGGCGATGTGCTGGCCGGTCTCATGGGCGGTCTGCTGGCTCAGGGCTTTTCCTGCGTCAATGCTATGACGGCCGCTGTGTATATTCACGGTCATACGGCGGATATTGTTGCCGAAAAGTATTCCAAGACCGGTATGCTGCCCAGTGATGTTGTGGCGGAGCTTGCCTATTCCATGGGTGACTTTGAAAAATAAGACGAGGGTGATTTTTTGCGGCGAACCTTTTTTGCTGTTCTCACGGCGGTGTTTTTAGCACTGAGCCTTTCGGCCTGCGGACCGGAAAAAACAGTGTGTCGTCTGGAGAGCTTTGAAAAGGAAGTGGAAATCAGCAGGGAAGGTGTAAAATGCAGAGGAATCCTGAAATACATATCGCCCCAGGAGATGGTTTTTACCGTCACCGAGCCGGCAAGCCTTGCCGGAATCCGCTTTGTCCGAAGCGGCGGCGAAGATACCCTGGAGGGCGGTGAATGCTCTTTTTCTGCTGTCGCCGGCGGCCAAAATAATCCGATCAGGATGATGTTTGTCGCTCTGAGCGATCTCGGTTCCAGGGATATTTCGCTGGGAAAGGGCAGCAGCGATATTGACTGCGAGGGCGGCAAAGCGGTTTTCCCCGCGGGAAGCTGTGAGCCGGAGTCCCTTGATGTCGGTGGGGTTACGGTGATTTTTTCACCGCTATCTGCCCAAAAGTAAAAGAGGAATACCCGCCGTGAAAACGGCGGGTAGGTTTTTCGGCTCAACATTTGATGAAATGAATCATAAAATATTATTGCTCCACTTGTTTAAAATCGGGTCAAAGAGGTTAAACTGTTTTTGTAGAATGAATTTACAGTGGAGGAATCAATATGTCAATCAAACGAGGTGAAATATACTACGCAGATCTCAGCCCCGTTGTCGGTTCTGAGCAGGGAGGAATCCGTCCTGTGCTGATCGTGCAGAATGATGTAGGCAATAAGTTCAGCCCCACGGTGATTGCCGCGGCCATCACGAGCCAGCGTTTCAAAACCAGTCTGCCGACCCATATTCAGGTCAACGCCCATGACTGCGGCCTTTCCAAGGATTCCATTGTTTTGCTCGAGCAGGTGAGAACCCTGGACAAAAAGCGTCTGCGTGAAAAGATGGGAATTCTCGGCAAGGAGGAAATGTACAAAATCGACAAGGCATTGTCTGTCAGCTTCGGACTTGGTGAGATGAATACATAGTCTCACCAAAAGCCATGAATCAAATGTTATTTTGCCGGGCTTTATCGGGGTTTTCCGATAGAGCCCTTTTTTGTCGGGGAAATTTTTATGAAAAACCTGTCACCTTTTGTCTGCCCCGTTCATCTATATATCAGAAAACAAAACACGGTGGTTAAAAAAATGGTCTTTAGCAGTTTAGAATTCATTCTGATTTTCCTTCCTATCTTCTTCCTTTTCTATTATGCGGTGCCGTCCAGGTGGCGCAATGCGATCTTGTTAGCCGGCAGTCTGTGCTTCTATTTTGTGGGCACGGCAAGCCACGCAGAGCATTTCATATTGTTCCTGGTTTCCATAGCTGTCGATTTCTCCGTGGGTCTGCTTCTGGAAAAAAGCGCCGCACATAAAAAGGCCATTTTAACCGCCGGAATTGTTTTCCACCTTCTATGCCTTTGCTCGGTTAAATATTTCAATTTCTTCGTCGGCGAGCTGAGCAAATGCATAGAAGGTTTTGATCCGGTCATTCAAATCGTTTTGCCGATCGGAATCTCCTTTTATACTTTCCAGGGTATATCCTATATCGTGGATGTTTACAGGGGAAAGGTAAAGGCGGAAAAAAGCCTGCTGAACTTTGCCGTTTACATATCCATGTTTGAGCAGCTCATCGCAGGCCCCATCGTCACCTATGACCGTGTCAGCCGTGATCTTCCGTGCCGCGAAATCAAGTTACAGGACGCTTTCAAGGGCTTCGGCACTTTTGTTTTCGGCCTGGGACTGAAAGTTCTGCTGGCAAACCCCACGGGTAAACTGTGGAATCAGGTGGAGGCCATCGGTTTTGAGAGTATATCGACACCCCTTGCCTGGATGGCGCTTCTGGCTTTCTCCTTTCAGATCTATTTTGATTTCTTCGGCTATTCCCTGATGGCGGTCGGTCTCGGTCGGATGCTTGGCTTCAAACTGCCGAAAAACTTCGATCATCCCTATCTCAGCCGTTCCATGACGGAGTTTTGGAGACGCTGGCATATAACTCTCGGCTCCTGGTTCCGCGAATATGTTTATATTCCCCTGGGCGGAAACAGAAAAGGCAGTCTGATGACGGTGAGAAATCTGCTGATCGTCTGGCTGCTGACGGGTATGTGGCATGGCGCCGGATATAATTTTATACTGTGGGGCTTTGTGATTTTTGTGGTCATCGCCATGGAAAAGCTCTTCCTCGGAAAGCTCCTGGAGAAAGCGCCGAAAGCGGTCGGTCACATCTATATGGTTCTGCTCATCATGCTGACCTGGGCGATCTTTGCCATTGACGATATGAGCGAGCTGGGTGTATTTTTCTCCCGTCTGTTCCCGTTCTTCGGCGGCGGCTTCTGGTCGGTTTTCCGATACGATTATTTAAAATACCTGAAGATGTATTTCCCGTTCTTCATCGTGGGCTTCCTCTTCTCCACCAAGCTGCCTTACAATATGCTGAAAAAAATCAAGAAGTTCTGGCCTATTGTTCTCATCATTGCAGCTATATTCGCCGGCAGTGTCTACTGCATGTGCCGCGGATATGACGATCCGTTTTTATATTTCAGATTTTAATTATTACGAGGTGCAAAGAAATGAAAAAATCCAACATTATCACAGCGGCAGTGTTTGTTCTGCTGATTGCGGCAGTTCTGGCCTTTATGGTCTTCGGCAAATCCGGAAAGCAACCGTCTGAAACCACAACCGACTCCACCAAACCGCTGATCGTCTCCACCACTGATGAAAGTGTGACGGCCGAAAACACGACGGCCGAAAACACGACGGCACCAAATGTGACCAAGGCGCCCCTGAGCGCTGAGGATACCGCCGCCTTGATGAAAGATACTCTTTTCATCGGTGACTCCCGAACGGTGGGTATCTCGGAATACGCCGGACTCAGCGAGGCTAACTTTTTTGCCAATGTGGGAATGACGGTGTTTAATATATTTGACAAGCAGGTTTCCGTCCCCGGTGTGGGAAAAGTTACCCTTGATAAGTTGCTCTCTGCGAAAAAATATGATAAAATATTTGTGATGCTCGGTATCAATGAGCTGGGCTATGATTTCAATAAGCTCGTGAGCAAATACGGCGATTTAGTTGACTATCTCGGAAAAAAACAGCCCGATGCCAAGATTATCATTCAGGCCAATCTTCATGTTACCGCCGAGCGTTCCAATAAGGACGATTACATCAATAATACGAGAATCAATCAGCTCAATGAATCGATTTCCAAATTTGCCGACGGAAAGAGAATATTTTATATTAATGCAAACCCTGTTTTCGATGATGCCAAGGGCAATCTCTCCTCTGAAAAAAGTGAGGATAATGCCCATTTGCTCGCCAAGTATTATAAGCAGTGGGGTGAGTGGATCGTCTCTGAAACAGCGGAGATCTGCAGGGAGGAATAGTGCTTGACAGAAAAGGAAGAGTTCTGTGAAAATATAAGAAACTGCGAAGGATCTATGTATTTTTTGGCGCGATCCATCGTCCGAAACGATGCCGACGCCGCAGAAGTGATCAGCGAATCCGTATACCGTGCCTATAAGAGTCTTTCATCTCTGAAAAGCAGAGAGTCTTTTAAGGCGTGGATTCTGCGGATTGTTCACAATACGGCCGTTGAATTGGTCCGAAAAAATGCAAAGATCATACCCATGGAGGAAATATCGCCGTCGGCCGCTGCGGAAGACACGGCCCCGACGGCAGACAGCAGACTGTCGGTCAGAAAAGCGGTTGAAAGCCTTCGTCAGCCCTACCGGACAGTCGTAACACTCTTTTATTATGATAATCTTTCAGTCTCTGAAATTGCAAAAATTACCGGCAGCAGTCTCGCTTCGGTGAAAAAGCAGCTCTCCCGGGCCAGAGAAATGCTGAGAGAAAGCTTGAAGGAGGATTTTGCACATGAATAATTTTGATGATTATATCAGAGAAAACATGGCAAGAGAAGAAAACGAAATACCTGAAGAGGTAAAACTGAGCCTGGAGAAGGCCCTCGGCTCACTTCCGGAAAATGCACCGGAAAAGCACAGACTTCGTTCGGTGACCAAAATCGCCGCCGTCGCCGCAAGTTTTATCGCAGTTTTTATATTTGTTCTTCCGAATGTCAGTGTCACCTACGCCAGAGCCTGTGAGCAGATCCCTCTGCTGGGAAGAATCATTCAGGTCACCACTTTCCGGGAATATTCCTATTCTGATGAACGGCATGAAATGCTCATCAGCGAACCGAAAATCGAGGAAGAGGGCGCGGAAGCGGCAGGTTATATCAATAAAAGCGTCAGCGAGCTGACCAATGAGCTTGTCAGTTATTTCTATGAGGAACTGGAAATTACCGGAGGCGCCGGATACGGCTCCATCTATATGGACTATGAAGTCGTCTCCAACACGGAGAAATGGTTTACGCTCAAACTTACCGTCAGTGAAAATACCGCCAGTAGCAACAGCTTTTTTAAGTATTATCACATCGACAAGCGAGACGGTAAAATCGTCGAGCTCGGTGATCTGTTCAAAAGCAAAAACTACAGCGACGCTTTGACGGAAAACATCAAAGAGCAGATGAGAAAGCTCATGGAAAGAGACAGCAATCTCATCTATTGGGTTGACGATCCCATTGTCGGTGAGGATTGTGTCTATGTGGGAGCCGACCATAATTTTTACTGGAACGAGCAAGGGGAGCTTGTCATTCCCTTTGATAAGTATGAGGTGGCCCCGGGATATATGGGCACCTCGGAGTTTATCGTTCCCGCCGAAGTGACAGACAGTCTGCTCAAGGATCAGTATCGTGATATTTTTGACTGATATCACAGATAATCAAACCACCGGTTCAGCCCCGGTGGTTTTGCTTTTTAATTTGTTTGCTTTGCGGTACCGTCTTTTGTCTGACGAGCCTGCCGCTGAGGGCAATGAGCCTATCGCTCAGGGGCAGCAGAAGGATGGTTGACACTACATTGAAGATGATGTGAAAAAGCGATATGCTCATGCTACCGTTTCCCTCACAGAGCAATAGCCGGTCAAAAGGAACAAATTCCATCAGCGGAAAGAAAATCAGGGTGCCGATGAGGTTGAAAAGCAGATGAATGATTCCCACCTGTTTGGCGGTTTTTCCGGTGCCGGCCGAGGAGAGAATCACCGGTATGACGGCGCCGATGTTTTGCCCGAGAATGATATAAAATGCGTCTTTAATGCCGATCATTCCCTGCATGGCTAAGGCCTGGAGAATCCCGACGGTTGCCGAGGAGCTTTGCATGATGGCGGTCATAATAAAGCCGATGAGTACATTTTGCAGCTTTCCGCCGGGACGGGAGAGAAAAGCGAGAAAGGCGGCGTTGTCCTTGAGCATGGCAAAAGCAGAGCTCATGGTGTTCATGCCGATGAAGAGCAGGCCGAAACCCACCAGAAGCATACCGATACTTTTTGTCTTTTCTTTCCTGGCGAAAATCGGAAGCATGGCGCCGAGAAAAACGGAGAGGGGAGCGATGTCCGAAAAATTGAAAGCAATGAGTAAGCTCGTTACCGTCGTGCCGATATTGGCACCCATGATGATGCCTGTGGCGCCGCTGAGACTCATCATAGCGCTGTCGACGAAGCAGACTGCCATAACCGAGGTGGCGCAGGAACTTTGAATGGCACCGGTGACGAGCATACCGGTGAGCACACCGCTGAGCTTATTCCTTGTCAAAAGGGACAGAATATCCCGGAGC
>JAQXMV010000049.1 GCA_029013165.1 Oscillospiraceae bacterium
CACACCAGACTATTCATATCTCTCTGTGTCTATGTTTGTTATGGCTACTTTTTGTTTGAAAATGGCATTTTAGGGTGTTTTGCCCTTGTTTTTCGCCCATTTATTGACCAGAGGATAAAGAATCAGAGAGCCGACGATGGAGGTGGCCATAATAATGATCGACTGGGATTCGGGAATTTTCATCAGGCTGGTGATGTAATACATAATACAGGCCTGGAAGAAAGCCATACCGGTGTTTTCAAAAAGCTGAGCAAAGGTCAGTATGACGAAATGGCGGTTGGAGAAAGCGTGCTTGAGAGAGGTGGCCAGAGAAACCTGCGGAAGCACAGAATTGACATATTCTTTTTCCTTGATGGTAAAGGCCGGTACCAGAAGAAGGACGATGCCGATGACGGTGAAGAAAGCAAAAGTTGCTCTCCATGCACCTAAGGGAGATACGCCGAAGGATTTGATGACGGAGACGATGGCGGGCGTGGCGTAGCCGAGCATACTGCCGGTGACAAAGAACAGGGAACTCATGGTGTAAGCGTCCACTCGTTTTCCGGCGTCAGAGATCATCTCGGGCAGCAGGGCGTTGTGAGGAATCATATAAAGGGTATAGAAGCAGTAGTAGGCCCAGATCCACAGGGCGATCCAGATGTTATTCAGCGCTCCGGGCGCGGAAGCCGGCGCGCAGAAGATCATCAGCGCGGAAACCCCAAAAGGCACGGCAAACCACTTCATGAAAGGAATGCGTCTGCCGTTTTTGTTTTTGCATTTGTCGCTGATGCCGGCCACCACGGGGTCGGTGACTGCGTCGATGACATGACCGGCCGCTTTAATGAAACCGATGACCGTCAGCACACCGAGAAAGACATATCCCTGTGTGATGAGGGTGGGGAGTCCCGATGCCGTTGACGGCTGATAAAAATAGATCAGGTAGTTATTGAGCATGGTGGTGAACAGGCCCACAGCGAACTGCGGCAGACAAAAGTTCACGATGGTTTTTTTGGTAACCGTTTTCATTTTCTTGTCCTCTGATTTCATGTGATTACAGTAATTATACACCTATAGGCCATAAAAAACAACCTTTTAGGGGGATATTTGCATTTTGCACCGGATAGCCGGGCAAAGGAGCCGCCGAGGGACAGGCTGATGGTCAGCTGTTGATAGAAATAAGCAATATATTATATTTTTATCAGCGGGGACGAGTCCAACGATTCAGCGCAAAAAAAAGAATCTGCCAAGAGAAACATTTCATTTCTGTCGGCGATTCCTTGTTTTTTCGACTTGTATTCATTTTTTCAGATAAAATATTTTCACTTTCTTGCCGCGGCGCCGGCATTCCCGGATCACGAAAGCCGTTCCTTTTGATTGACCGTCCCAGAAAGCAAGAACCAGGTCGGCCTCCTTGATGATTTCGATATTGCGCCTGATGGGCGCAGCTTTGCCGTAAAGGGCATACTGCGGCCTGTATTCTTTGATCGGTATGCCGTGGGAGGCCGCATAAGCGGCAGCACAGCGGTCGATGCCTCTTGCGCCGCCGGAAATGATCAGGGTCGTCCCTGCAGGAATATAGTGCTCCAAATCACATTGGAGACTTCGGGAGCCGATGACTGCAACTTTCATATATAAATAAGCGCTGTATGCCAACCGGGCTGACACACACACCCTTTCTTTCCAATGAATCTGTGGAAAATAGGCAGGCATAGGGAAAACGCCGATTATTCGCCTGCAATATTATACCTGAGCGTCATGTAGAATATTGTCAAAAAAAGTCGACAATGTTTTCGGTTCCCCACGGTAAAATAGTTTTAAAATAATGTTAATATATTGTGTCTTTTTCATTGACATCTTGACTTTCCGAGTAGTATAATCATAAATATCAAACAGACCGAAAGGAAGAGAAATCATGAAACACACAAACAAAATTATTGCATTGATGATGGCTCTGGCCATGATCTTTTCTCTTTGCAGTGGAGCTTTTGCTGCCGGCGACACGGAGCCGAATCTTGTCGTCCTCGGAGACTCCATTGCTGCCGGCGCCGGACTTCGTGACAAAAGTGACTGCTTCGGTGCGCTCATTGCCGAGGCTAACGGCTACGGCTACGAGAACTTTGCCAAAAACGGTTATACCACATCGGATCTGAAAGTCCAGCTTCAGGAGCCGGAGGTGTCTGAGGCTGTTTCGCAGGCCGATATCATCGCCATATCCATCGGCGGTAATAATTTTCTCCAAAACCTTGCCGTTCTTGCCGTCAACGGACTTTTCGGCAATTACAGCAAGATTGACGAGGTTGTCGCCAAGCTCAAGCCGGAGCTGGAGGAAATCGCCCTGGAAATCAGAGAACTGAATCCCGATGTTACGCTGATGGTGCAGACCCTCTATAATCCCGTTGGCAATCTGATCAATAACGCCTACGCCTATGGCACCGAGCAGTTAAACAATGCCATCAGGGAGGTCGGTGAAAAACCGGCTTGCACCTTTACCGTGGTTGAGGTGGCCGAAACCTTTGAGGGACATTCCAATTATATTCAGAATGACTTCACCCATCCCAATGAAATGGGTCACTATGTCATCGCCTGCGAATATCTGGAGGTTCTGGCGGAAATGGGTCTGGGGACGGCACTGACGCCCGAGAGCGATCCGGCCGATCTCATTGACAGCAACTTCTGGTATAAGGTCGTCATGATGATGAATAAGGCTCTGGAAATCTTCCGGAATCTCGTTCACTGAACCTGACCGTAATAGCAGAGCAATATTGAGATAAATTACCTGACAGTTAAGCGGCATAGCTTTGTGTTATGCCGCGCTTCTTTTTTCTGCTCTTTGTGTGGTATCTTATTGACTTGCACCTTTCAATGATGTATAATCTGATATAATGCTATACCTAAAATTCATGGGAATCGGGAGGACTGAAAATGGCATATTTGACGGATATTGAAATCGCTCAGCAGTGCAAAATGAAGCACATCACCGAAATCGCCAAGAAGGCCGGCGTCGAGGCGTATATTGAGCAATACGGAAATTATAAGGCGAAGATTGATCTTTCCCTTCTTTCCGACACCAAGGACAGAAAAGACGGCAAGCTCGTTCTTGTCACGGCGATCACACCCACTCCGGCAGGCGAGGGTAAAACCACAACGACCATCGGTCTTGCCGACGGCCTGAGCCGTATCGGCAAAAAAGTGACGGTAGCCCTGCGTGAGCCCTCACTGGGTCCCGTTTTCGGCATCAAGGGCGGCGCCGCAGGCGGCGGATATGCCCAGGTGGTTCCCATGGAGGATATCAACCTGCATTTCACCGGTGATTTTCACGCCATCACCAGTGCCAATAATCTGCTGGCGGCCATGATCGACAATCATATCCAGCAGGGTAACGAGCTGGGTATTGATGTGCGCCGGATCACTTGGAAACGCTGCCTGGATATGAACGACCGGCAGCTCCGCTTCATTACCGACGGTCTCGGCGGCAAGATCAACGGTACTCCCCGTGAGGACGGCTTTGATATTACCGTAGCCAGCGAGGTTATGGCTGTGCTTTGCCTTTCGGATTCCATCACCGACCTGAAAGAGAGACTCTCGCGCATCGTGATCGGTTATACCTATAAGGACGAGCCGGTGACCTGCGGCCAGATCGGCGCCGCCGGCGCCATGACGGCTCTTTTAAAGGATGCGCTCAAGCCCAATCTGGTGCAGACTCTTGAGGGAACGCCTGCTTTTGTTCATGGCGGCCCCTTTGCCAATATTGCCCACGGCTGTAACTCGGTTATCGCCACCAAGATGGCCATGAAAATGGGCGACTATGCCATTACCGAAGCCGGCTTCGGTGCGGATCTCGGCGCGGAAAAATTCCTGGACATCAAGTGCAGAATGGCCGGTCTGAAGCCCAGCGCCGTGGTTATGGTGGCAACGGTTCGTGCGCTGAAAATGCACGGCGGCGTGCCGAAAACCGACCTCTCACAGGAAAACATCGAGGCACTGGATTCGGGCATCTCGAATCTTCTGCGCCATGTTTCCAATATTAAAAATGTCTATCATCTGCCCTGCGTCGTTGCGGTCAACCGCTTCCCGACGGATACGGACAGAGAAATCGAAGCGATTATCGAAAAGTGCCGTTCTCTCGGCGTCAATGTTCGCCTCTCCACGGTCTGGGCTGACGGCGGAAAAGGCGGCGTTGAGCTGGCAGAGGAGGTTGTGCGTCTTTGCGAAGAAGAGGACAATTCCGGTTTCTCTTTCTCCTATGAGGATGACGCTTCCATTGAGGATAAGATCCGCGCCGTGGTTCAGAAAGTTTACGGCGGTGACGATGTCGTCTTTCTTCCTGCCGCTGCCAAGCAGATGGCAAAGCTCACGGAAATGGGCTATGGCAAGCTGCCTGTCTGCATTGCCAAGACCCAGTACAGCTTCTCTGATGACCCGAAAAAGCTCGGGGCTCCCGAGGGATTCAAGGTCACGGTGCGCAATGTCAAGGTCAGCGCCGGAGCCGGCTTTATCGTGGTGCTCACCGGCGACATTATGACGATGCCGGGACTGCCCAAGGTTCCCGCCGCCATGAAGATTGATGTGGACGAGAACGGCAAGATCACCGGACTTTTTTAATCGGTTATTTCAGTCTATATAAACAGATCCCCGACGCTGTGTCAAACAGGCGCCGGGGATTTTTCTTTGCTTTTGTCCGGATTAATAGTTCTCTTTTCTGACCTCGAAATAGCTCTGGGGATGAGCGCAAACGGGGCAGATTTCGGGAGCTTTTTTGCCCATGACCAGGTGACCGCAGTTGCGGCATTCCCACATGGTCTCCTCGCTCTTTTCAAATACGGCCTTCATCTCAACATTATTGAGAAGTGCACGGTATCTTTCCTCATGACTGCGCTCGATGGCGGCAACCATTCTGAATTTTTCGGCAATCTCCGTAAAGCCTTCTTCCTCAGCTTCCTTGGCAAAGGTGTCGTACATATCGGTCCATTCATAGTTTTCGCCTTCGGCTGCGGATTCCAGATTCTCAGCCGTGGAGCCGATTCCGCCGAGGAGCTTGAACCACATTTTTGCGTGCTCCTTTTCGTTGGAAGCGGTCTGCTCAAAAATGGCGCTGATCTGCTGATAGCCCTCTTTTTTGGCAACGGATGCGAAGTAGGTGTACTTATTTCTTGCCTGAGACTCGCCGGCAAACGCATCGCGTAAATTCTGTTCTGTTTTACTGCCTTTTAATTCCATGGTAGTACCTCCGGTTAAATAATTTAGAACACAATGGTTACACTGTCATTATGTACACAAAAATGTGTTCTTATATACATAATTTAACACTATTTTTTTTATCTGTCAAGGGGCTTTTTCACAGGATATTGGCAAAGCAAGTGTAGAATTTTCCCGTAAAGAGCCAGAGATTTCCGCGCTTTTCAATGGTGAAAGTATAGGAGTTCGGACTGTTGGAATCGTTGTATCCGGGGTAATAGGTGGGGTAGAGGATATAGCGATATTTTTTGCTGTTGACTTTGACTAATTTTTCCGAGTAATACTTTGTGCCCGAATCCGGTTCGCCGGCTCCGCCCTCGGCATAATAATAAAGCACGCCGTTCATTTCACGGTAAAGATAAAGCTCGTTGGTATAGATTTCTTTTGAAAAATACTTGCTGAGAAGATTTTCGAGATCGGCTTTGCTGCTGACGGTGGGATGCTTGACCGGCGCAAAATCGCACATCATTCCGTAAAACTCCAGCTTCTGTGTGTTCTCATAGGAGAGGAAGCTGCAGGAATAAATCCAGTCCATATAGACAGTTCTGGCTTTCAAAAACAGACTCCTGGCATTTTTCAGTGTCAGCTCCTGCTCCTTGGTGGCAATTTTCACAATAGCCGAGGTTTTTCCGGGAATCATTTTTTCGCCCTGAACACGGTAGGATCTGACGGTGAAATAATAGGTTGTGCCGGGCTTCAGATTCTTGATGAGATAGCTGGTGGCAGATGTGGTGGCCAAACGGGTATATTTCTTCGTGGAGGGGTTGTAGGAATAGATGGCATATTTGGCCGAGGAAACGGCGTTCCATGTGAGCTTGACCTGAGTGGTGTTGGAGGCGGCCTTGACATTTTGCACCTGAGCCGGGGGCTTCAGGGTTGTTCGTACGGAGACTGCCTTGGAAACCTTGCCGTAATATCGCTTGGAGTTATAGGTCGTATATGCCTGGACTGCGTAATAGTAGACGGTGTTTTCTTTCAGGTTTTTCACCGTGCAGGTATTGGCCGTAACATTGGCAACAACCGTATATTTTTGACTGGACGGATTATAGGAAAAAACGGCATATCCGCTGCAGCCTGAGACCTTGGACCAGGTCAGCTTGACAGAATTATAAGAGGGAGTCGCCTTGACGGTCTGCACCTGAGCCGGGACGGAGACAGAGAGGGCAGAAAGACACAGCGGGACAGTGAGACACACAACGGCAAGCACACTGAGAAACAGTCGAACCATGCGGCTGCGAACGGAACCGATCATAGGGAGCCCTCCTTTTTATAAAAATCAGCTGCAGCATAAGCTGTCAATGCCATGCTGCTGCTTTTTGTTCACTTTCAATTTTATATGAAACAGAGTATAAAAGTCAATATAAAATCACTGTTGTAAATTAATTTTACTATACTTATGCGAAATCTGTGTGAAATTTGCAAAAATTTTTTGAAAAATAATTTATTTTTTTCATACCCCGGTGAAAAAAATAAAAAACTATGCTATAATATCCACCCGAATAGAAAGAAGGCAGGTGAAGTCATGGTATCGGTTGTTATCGTTGCCGGAAAAAACGATCGCTATCTTGAACGGCAGATTCGTTCAGTTTTGCCGCAGCTCGCTTTCGGCGATGAGATCATCGTCTATGACGAGCGTCCGGGCGGTCTGAATCAGAGAACGGCCGTCAGGCTTGCCGCAGAAGATTCCAGAGTACTCTGGATCGAGGGCAGGGACAAAGGTGCCGTGGCGAATTTTGTCAGTGCCGTGCGCTACTGCAAGGGCGACCGGATCTTTTTCTGCGACAGGGGCGATGTGTGGCTTCCCGACAAGCTGAAAAGAGTGAACCAGGCCTTTGACAACGGAGCCGATCTTGTGGTTCACAATGCCTATGTCACGGATACAGATCTGACCATAACCGACTACTCGCTTTTCAGCCGTTTTCATGTCCGGAAAGGCGTACTGCACAATCTTCACCGCAACGGATATTTCATCGGCTGTATGGCTGTGCGCAGAAAGATGTTCGGCAAGATTATGCCGATACCGAAGAACATACCGGGTTGTGATCTGTGGATCGGTCTGCTCTGTGAGATATACGGCAAGGTCAGCTATGTGGATATGCCGCTGGCTTATTGTCCGCTGGGCGGCAGAGCTGCCGTCAAGGAGGAAAAAGACCGTATGCTGAGCCGAAAGGCCAAACGAACCCTGATAACGAAGCTATACAAACGGGTTATGTTCAAGAGCTGAGCACAAAATGATTGGCGGCGCTGTTTTTGCAGTGCCGCCGTTTTTCTTGTTCTTGACTATTTCCGGGTGATGAGGTTTATCTTTTCCTGGCTTCAAGGCGATAGATCGGCTGACCCAGGTCGGAAAATCTTTTCTCATATTCCGTCACAATATTGCCCTCAAAGTCGCTGTGATGAAGATCCAGCGACAGATTTTTCAGCTCATAACCGGCGGCTGAAAACTCCTCAACGGAAAACTCAAAAAAATGCATATTGTCGGTCTTTTGGTGGATCTCACCGCCGTCTTTGAGCATGGCGGAATAAAGCTCCAGAAACCTGCGGTGGGTCAGTCTGTGCTTGGCATACCTTGCTTTCGGATAGGGACAGGAAAAATTGAGATAGATCCGGTCAATGCTTCTTTCCGGTATGAATTTCGGCAGATATTCTGCCGCGCCGCAAATGAAACGCACATTATCAAGCCCGGCCTTTTTGACTTTTTCGCAGGCACCGACAATGACATTTCTGACTTTTTCCACAGCAATAAAATTCATTTCCGGATTTCGGGCGGCCAGCTCGGCGATGAACTGACCCTTTCCGCAGCCGATTTCCATCTGAACCGGATAGTTGTTGCCGAAAATCTCCTCAAAATCAAAAAGCGATTTTTCTTCAAGGGCCTTGTTAAAGTCTCTCTCACTGCTGTCGGTGGAAAGAATATATTCCGTAACGGCCTCGACCCGTGAGTCGAGGTTCTTCTTTTTTCTCATTCTCATAGGCTTACCTGTTTTTCAGTTTTGCAAAGACCTGATCCAGCTGATCTTCCACAAAAGAGTTCTTCTTCTGATTCGGATAGATGACCTTGCCGCCGAGGACAACGGCATAGGGTTCTCTCATCGCCTCGAGATCCGATAGAGGATTTGAGGGGAGAATCATCATATCCGCCTGCTTTCCCTCCTCGAGGGAGCCTGTCTCACCGTCGATGCCCAGGATTTCCGCGCCGGAAAGGGTGGCGGTGTAAATGGCTGTTGAGGCGGAAACGCCCATGAGCTCCTTGAAGAGCCAGACCTCTCGCCACATATTATACTGGGCGGCAAAGGGACAGGACGCGTCGGTTCCCAAACCCACGGGAACACCGTTTTCCATGGCAGTGCGGCAGCCCTGCATCATGCCCTCGGTGACAACGCCGCTGTTATAGACGCAGATTTCATTGAGCTTGGTGATTTCCGGCGAGATCTGGTTCAGCGCCACGGCAGGGGAGAAGGTGGGCACGACGGCGCCGCCGCGTGCTTTCAGGATCGCCTGCAGCTCACTGCCGAAATCGGCGCCGTGTTCCAGGGTATCGACGCCGCCGGTGATGGCGACCTCCATTCCTTTTGTGCTCTGGGTGTGAGAGGCTACCTTCATGCCGTATTGATGGGCTCTGTCGCATACGGCTTTCGTCTGCTCATAGGTCATTTTCACCTGACCGGGATAGCCTTTTTCCTTGGCGTCCATGACGCCGCCGGTGGTGCAGATTTTGATATAGTCGGCGCCCATGTCCCGACGTTCGTCAACGAGCTTGGCAAAATCCGCAGGCTCTGTGGCGGTCTCGGCGAAGGTGCCGTCGCCGTGTCCGGTGGGAGCCGTGATGGCAGGTCCCGGGCAGAAAAGCCGGGGTCCCTGTACCTTGCCGGACTTGATTTTTTCACGAAGTCTGATATCGGCGCCCTGAAAATCGCCGCTGGTTCTCAGGGTGGTGACACCTGAATGAAGCTCGGCTTTCGCCGCGCTTGCCGCCAGAGAGTCGAGGATGGCTTTTCCGACGGTTGTTTTGGAAAGTTTGAGCACCATTTTTTGCGCCGGGCCGCCGGCGAGAACGGCGCTGGGTTTACCGGTGCCGAAAAGATGGGCGTGGAGGTTCACCAGTCCGGGCATAATGTATTTTCCCGAGCAGTCGATGACCTGTGCTTCGCCGTCAGTGACGGTACCGATTTTCTTGATTTTTCCGTTTTCCGTCAGGATATCCGCTTTCACGGCTTCGCAGTCTTTGCGGCCGCTGATGACATATCCGTCTTTGAGTAAAATCTTCATTTTGCATAAACCTTTCTTTAGTTGTTCTCTTGTCAGTTAACATTATAATACGACCAGGGGGGTTTGTCAAAGAAAAGAAAAAAACCTTTTAAAAGTACACAAAAACAGGAAGTTTTCTTTGGTTATTCAAACAAAAGTTCTCTATAATTGTTAATAAATATTGACAGTAATGTGAAAAAAAGTATATAATTCAAGTGGAGATAATATGATGGAGATGGAAATACGCTAAAAGGAGAAAGAGTCAAATGGACTATAAGGGTATACTTTCCGAAAAGAGAATACCCGTTGAGCCGCCGGAGAATATTGTAGACGCCAACGGCAGGGCGGCTTTCGGAACCTTCACAAAAGAATTTGAAAAGATGGATTTTCTCGGCGTCAAAAAGCAATCAAAATGGCTGCCGGATTCTGCAAACGCCTTTCGCCTGACGCAGTGGGAGGCCATTGAGATTAATTTAAAGGATTGCATTCTGCTCAACGGCGTGAGCGATATGGGTATCATGCGCATTGCTCTCACCGTCTTTTATGACAAGAAAAAAGGCAAGGTCACCTACTGGAAGAAAAACTTCAGCAAAAAAGAGGGCGGTGTCGCCCCGAATCTTCTCAACGGCAGTGTTACACAGGCGGTCACCAAAGACCACACCATGAAGTGCGTCAATCATTTTGAGCAGGGAAAAGCCGATGTCAGCGGCGAAGCTTTCAATGAGAAAGCCGGTTATATTAAATATGATTTTGACCTGACCAGAGTGTCTCTGCCCAGCGTTGTCAGCATTCCTTTCGGAGATAATAAGCCCCTTTATACCCAAAAGGATCTTTTCAAGGCTGTGGGCC
>JAQXMV010000050.1 GCA_029013165.1 Oscillospiraceae bacterium
AGACGATGTAGGCATTTTTTCCTTTTGTGAACCGGCGGGCAAGCTCCTGGCCCAGCCGGTTCGCTTCCTCCGGCGTGATCTCACCGGGGACAAAGGACTGACGCAGGTGATAGGCAATGACATCATCCTCGCCGCGTACTCTGCCGGTCTTTTGAATGTATTGTTTCTTGGTCAGCAGAAATTCGGCGTCTGCCACCCGGCTGTCACACTGAAAGCTGGTGATAAGCCGTCCATGATCGGTCTTTTTCGGATTTTCTACATAGTCGATGATGTCGCTGATTGCCTGCCCAACCGTGCGCCCCTTGCCGGTATGCAGCGGCATGATTCTTGTGGTCGCCATAAATGCCTCCCTTCATAAGAAAAAGGAGCAGCCGTTATGACTGCCCCTCGGTGGTAAGATTATGATTCGTTGCTTCTGCCGTCTCAGCTTTCAGCTGACTGACGCGCTTATGATCGACATAGTGTGTCGCATACATTTTCTCAATTTCAGGAGAGCCGCTTTTACTGAAACGCAGCGGAATAACTGGCTTGTGTCCCTGGCCGGTAGGTTTTTTCATTCCCCACTGTTTGTAATAGCAGAATGACGGTTTCAGGTCTGCTTTCTTGGCATAGGCCCGCATCTGTGACATGATGAATGAGAGCTTACGAAGATTGACAGTGCAGACACTTTCCAGAAAAGGCACACGTCCAAAACGCCAGTCCTCATACTTCTTTTTCGGCAGCACTCCTATGTCCATCAGCACATCTACCGGCGCTGCATAGCCCCGGCGCTGGCATTGCTGGTACATGGCGTTGTGTACTTTTCCAATCAATTCTTTGTCGTTCATATCTCCTGCGCTCCCTCCGACAAAGCTTCATTTTTTCTTTACTGTCAGTATAGCGGAGAACGGCGAAAAAGTAAAATGAAAAGCATTATCCACCGCAAAACAGATTGATATTGCCGGACAAATCCAATATAATAATAGATAGACTTTGAAGATAGGAGGCGATGGTCTGATGCAGGAAGTAGAACTGTTAGAGCTAATCCGTCAGGGAGAAAGCATCTCAGTTGAGTTCAAGAAATCCACAAATGAGATTACAAAAGATGTATATGATACAGTCTGCTCCTTTTCCAACCGGGACGGCGGGCATATTTTCCTGGGTGTGCGAGATGACGGTGTTATTTTGGGAATCAATCCCGATGCCGCCGCCCGTATGAAAAAGGACTTTGTGACCTCCATCAATAACGCGCAGAAGCTCTATCCGCCGCTTTACCTGCAGCCGGAACAATATACGATTGACGGTAAGCTCATTTTTTATATTCATGTGCCAGTGAGCAGCCAGGTGTGCCGCCATCACGGCAGGATTTTTGACCGCAGCAATGAATCCGATATTGACATCACTGACAATACAGATTTGGTCTATCAGCTCTATGCACGAAAAAGTGGAAGCTACTTCGTCAACAAAGTAACCCGTTTTGGCTTGGAGGATCTGCGCTCTGATCTGATTGAACGGGCCAGGGCAATGACCTCCATCCGTAATGCTAACCATCCGTGGAAATCCATGTCAGATGAAGAACTGCTCCGCAGTGCTGGATTGATTTTGCGGGACGAGACCACAAGAAACGAGGGCGTTACGATTGCTGCCATCCTACTGTTCGGCAAGGATTCCACCATTATGTCGGTCCTCCCCCAGCATAAAACGGACGCTATTTTTCGTGTGGAAAATCTGGACCGCTACGATGACCGGGACGTGATTATCACAAATCTGCTGGAAACCTATGACCGGCTGATCGACTTCGGGCACAAGCATCTAAGCGACCCGTTTGTACTTGAGGGAGTGAACAGCGTCAGCGCCAGGGATAAAATCCTGCGCGAAATTTTCTCGAACAGCCTCGCCCATAGAGATTACTCCAGCGGATATGTGGCAAAATTTGTGATTGAGCGCGGCCGCCTTTATACAGAAAATGCCAACCGCTCTCACGGTCATGGGGTGCTGAATCTTACCAGCTTTGAGCCTTATGCCAAAAACCCGCCCATTTCAAAAGTGTTCCGAGAAATCTCCCTTGCAGATGAGCTTGGCTCTGGCATGAGAAATACCTATAAGTACACAAAGCTGTATTCCGGAGGAATACCGGAATTTATTGAAGGCGATGTGTTCCGGACCATTATCCCGCTGAATGAAGTTGCCATTGGAAAGGTCGGACCCGGAGTATCTGCAACGAATCAAGACGAGATACCAGTTAAGACCCAAGTTAGAACCCAAGTTAAGACCCAAGATGTTATTCTTTCTTTCTGTATTGTTCCGCGCTCAAAAGCTGAAATCGCGGAGCATTGTGGATATAAAAACACGAAAAGTTTTACCAAAAATTATCTGCGCCCTCTTTTAGACAGCGGGTTGCTACAAATGACT
>JAQXMV010000051.1 GCA_029013165.1 Oscillospiraceae bacterium
TGATTTTCTGTTGCTTTTGTCAGTCGGTGGGCGACGGGGCAGGCAAGCACTCCGATCGCCAACAGCACTCCGCTGAGAATGTATTGCAGCAGGTCGGATTCCATACCGAGATCGTCAAAGGTTTCCACAAGGGATGTAAACAGCGATGCCATGGGCACCACAGCCGGATAAAACAAAAGGGTCAGCTGTGTTGCGACGAATTCCGGTATCAGCAGCGACAACAGCATCAGCAGGGGATAGGCTACCGCCGGGATCAGCAGGGGAATCAGAAAGCAAAGATATAAGGGGAAGTCATTTTTCTTCTTCGTGTAATATCCGCAGAAAACGCTGAAAGCCGTGAGAATGACCGGCATGAAAAAGACAAAACCGGGTATTTTTGTATCCAGATAGCCGATGTCGCCGCCGACGATGACGCCGCTGAAAAGAACGAGAAGGACATAGAGGGCGATAACCGACAACACAGCCGCTATGCGGCGCAAATCGGTGTGCTGATTTCTTCTGTTTTCTTTCATATTGTGTTCACTCCTTTTTGTGAGCCGCTTTTTTTATCGGAGATGTTTCCCTTGGCTCAGTCTCATTTTATGCCTGAACCTTATCAAATGTCAAGCAACGCTTTGTTGCGTGGCGGTTTTCGGGCAGTTTTCTACACTTTTGTTTTATATAAAGAAGAACCGCCGAAGTGAAATCGGCGGCTCGCGTTGTCATTCTGTGTGTTATTACACAAACTTGATCAGTGCCTCTAACCATGCAAACAGTGCGGTCAAAAAGCCCAAAAGTCTCTCAATCCAGTTTTGCGGCTTTTCTGTGACGATGTTGGTTTCCCACTGTTCGGTGTCGCAGTTTTCCGTTGTCATTTTGGAAAGGGTGTTGGTGTCGTAATCATAGACGGAGAATCTACCGACATCAAAATCATCCACCGTGAGCTGTCTGTCGGCTTCAACGATTTCATAAAGAATCTTGGTTTCAGGGGTAGAATACTTGGAGTGACTGCTGTTTTTGACGAACCAGACATTTTCGGGAAGAAGGCAGGTCGAAGCATCAATCTGCTTGTCGGGAGAAATATAAGCAGGATCCTTAGAGGCTATGTATTCCTTGGAAAGTGTGTCATAAATCGTAGAGCTTGTTGCGCCGTAGGACGCACGGTTGACGGAAACGAACTGGTCACCTACGGCATCGTAGGATTCGCATATCGGCATAAGCTGGAAACCATATTTTGAGATGACACCGAAGTTGGCGCCGCCTTCGCCGATGCTCTTGACGATGGTGTCGATGTTCAGTCGGACTTCCTCATGATAGCCGTTGAGCTTTGCAATCAGACCGGCATACTCTTGTCTCTTTTCACTGCCCTCGGGGCCGAAAACGTAATTGAGAGCGTTGGGATAGTCCTCTTTTGTGACGGCCGCCCAATAGCAAGGCCAAGTGTAAAATGTTGAAAGGGCGAGAGCCGAGGTGACACCGGCAACGAGCTTGTCATAGAGCTTGTCCCGGATGTCGTTTTCCACAAGATCGAAAAGACCGGTTTTGACCACAAGGTCAATAGATGCGTTTACAAAGGGATCTAAATCTAAAAAGCCTGTGTAAGCGCAGTCCATAAGAATACGGTTGATGGCATTGCCGTCGGTGTCAAAGCGGCCGCTGATACACTCACTGAGCATTTCAGAACCGTTCGCGACAGAGCCGGTAAAAGCGATGCCGTGGATTTTATCCACACCGAACTTCTGCACATAAGTGGTCGTGACGATTGTGCCGATACAGCTTGCAATAATCGACACCTTGGGACAGCCTGTGATAGCGATCACTTCATCAATATACTTGTTGAGCTTCATGGCGTTCTCTCTGGGGTCAAGTCTCCAGTCATACCAGAAACGATAATCGTTGATATCGTAATAGCCTCTCTTTATTTTTGTGTCTCTCTTAATGGCGTTTGCCATATATTCCTGACGCTCTTTTGAAATGCCAGTGCCGTTAACGGGATTGCCGTCCTTGTCGAGTTTCGCGTCATCGAATAATTCGCCCACCTCTTTTTCGAGGTTTTCATAATAAGCGTCCCATTCATCGTTCAGAAGTCCCTCGATCAGGAAAGGAAGAAGAACATTGGCAACCGAGGCGAGGAGCTGGCTGTTGTCGTCGTCTTTAGCGCTGTCACTGCCGGTGTCACCGTCAAGGATGCTTCTCAGATGAAAGATCTTGTTACCATCTGCGTCATAGAGGGGTTCGCCGTCCCCTAAAATGCGAATAACCGGCACATGGCCTTTTGTTTCATACACATCGACTTGGCCGGTGACCACAATTTTGTCTGAGGCAGAAGCCAAGGGTACCAGTGCGGTACAAATCAAGAGCAGGCTGAGAAAAAGTGAGATAATTTTCTTCATTGTGCAAGTCTCCTTTTTATTAGTTTATTTCATGTTAACACAATTTCCCGAAAGTGTCAATCAAAACATCGGTAGCGTTTATAGGTATATGGTTTCGGATAGAAGATTTTTTGCCTTTTCTCAGATTTTTTTCGGATTGATCTTTATCTTTCTTTACTTTTATAGTATAATAAATTGATTATGCCATAATAAGTATAAAAGGAGGTATGCTGATGTTTGTTGATAAAGCAGTGATCAAAATCAAGGCCGGTGACGGCGGCAACGGCGCCGTGGCTTTTCACCGTGAAAAATATGTGGCTTCCGGCGGACCTGACGGCGGCGACGGCGGAAAGGGCGGAGATGTTGTCTTTGTCGTTGACGACAACCTCTCCACGCTGGCAGATTTCAAGTATAAGAAAAAATATAAGGCGCCCGGTGGTGCCGACGGCTCCGGCGGCAGACGCAACGGAAAAAAAGGAGAGGATCTGATCATCAAGGTTCCCCGGGGAACTCTCATCAAAGAAAAGGAAAGCGGCACGATTATGGCCGATATGTCGGATTCCGAAAGCGTTGTGGTCGCCAAGGGCGGCCGAGGCGGCTGGGGCAACACCCACTTCGCCACGGCAACGCGGCAGACGCCGCGCTTTGCCAAAAGCGGTACACCCGGCGAGGAATGGGAGGTCGTTCTTGAGCTGAAGCTCCTGGCCGATGTGGGACTGCTCGGTTTCCCGAATGTGGGAAAGTCCAGTTTCATTTCCGTCGTCAGTCAGGCCAAGCCCATCATCGCCGACTATCATTTCACCACCATCACCCCCGTGCTCGGTGTGGTGTCTCTCGGCGAGGGAACCTCCTTTGTCATTGCGGATATTCCCGGACTGATCGAGGGAGCCAGCGAGGGCGTCGGTCTCGGTCACGCCTTTTTGCGCCATGTGGAGCGTTGCCGTATGCTGGTGCATATCGTCGATGTCTCCGGCAGTGAGGGCAGAGATCCCCGTGAGGATTTCGAGAAGATCAATCATGAGCTGGAACGCTTTAATCCCGAACTGGCGGAAAAGCCGCAGATCGTGGTCGGCAACAAAATAGACCTGGCCGATGAGGAACAGCGACAGTCTTTCCGGGAATATATTGAGAATCAGGGTTATGAATATTTTGAAATGTGCGCTCCGATTCTCGAGGGTACGAAACCGGTCATCGACGCTGTGGCGGCGAAACTCTCAACGCTGCCGCCGGTCAAGCGTTACGAAAAAGAGGAAATCCCTCTGGATATGCTCGTGAGCAAACAGAACACCGGCTTTACTGTGACGCAGGAGGACGGCGTCTATTTCGTGGAAGCACCGTGGCTGATTAAGATTATCTGCCGGACGGATCTTGACGACTATGAGTCTCTGCAGTATTTCCAGCGTGTGCTCATCTCCAGCGGTATCATCGATGCCTTGCGTGACGCAGGGGTGCAGGAGGGCGATATCGTCAGCATATACGATTACGAGTTTGAGTTTATGAATTAACTAAGATTGATTCGGAAAGGCGGGCAGTTTGCCTGCAGGTGTGTAAAATAAATGGATAGATTTCTCGGCACAGCATGTAATGTTGAAACCCTCAGCCCTCTGAACCTTGCTTTTGTGGGGGATACGGTCTTTGATCTTTTTGTCAGGGAAGACCTTGTTTGCAAGGCCAACCGGCCGGTCAATAAGCTGCATAACTGTGCCACCAAAATGGTCAAGGCTTCGGCGCAGTCGGAGGCGGCCCGCAAAATTATACCGCTTTTGACGGAAAATGAGCTTTCGGTGTTCAAACGCGGCAGAAATGCCCATACTAACCACAAGGCCAAAAATGCCAGCGAGGAGGACTACCACTATGCCACGGGCTTAGAGGCGGTTTTCGGCTATCTCTATCTGAAAGGAGAGATCGACCGTCTGCGTGAGCTTTTCGGCCTAATCTGCGAAGAATAGCGGTGGTTTGATGAAAGCGAAAAGAATAGCCCTTGATTTTTTGCTGTGGATCGTTGGTTCGGCTCTTTTCAGTCTGTCGGTGAATATGTTTTCGGCGCCCAACGGTATTTTACAGGGCGGTCTGACGGGGATTGCTACGGCTATCAACAGCCTGTTTCCCGTCATTCCCATCGGCACGGCGATATTGGCGATGAATCTGCCTCTTTTTGCCCTGTCAAGGATTTATCTCAAGGGCGGCTTTTTGCTTCGCACGGTGGCGGCCACGGTGATTTTTACCTCGGTGATTGATATCGGTGCGGCTTTCATCGTGCCCTATGAGGGCGATAAGCTCCTGGGCTGTCTTTTCTGTGGTGTTCTTTCGGGCACGGGACTGGCCCTTGTTTTCATCACCGGTGCCAGCACCGGCGGCACGGATATTGTGGCTATGCTGATCCGAAAAAAATATCCGAGACTGTCCATGGGCACCATCATGCTCTGGCTGGACTCGGCCATCGTTTTGCTCTCTCTTGCGGTTTATCGCAGTCTGGAGAGCGCCATGTATGCCATCCTGGTCATCTTCATCAGTGCCAAGTTTATTGACCTTGTGCTTTACGGCAGAGGTCACGGCAAGCTGATTTTTATCGTCACGGAAAAGGCGCGGCAGGTTTGCGGCAGCATTATGAGCGAGCTCGGAAGAGGCGTGACGGTCATACCCGTTACCGGCGGTTATACCGGCAGAAATAAGAATATGATTCTCTGCGCCGCCAAGGCGTCGGAGCTGCGCAGTGTTCTGCGCATTGCCCTGAGAGACGATCCGGGTGCTTTCACCATGCTTTGCGAAGCAGGCGAGATCATCGGCGAGGGCTTTTCACAGTGAATGAACGATTACGGAAAAGGAGAAAGGAAAATGCAGAATTCAAATGACGGCTTCTGGCTGATCAAAACCGTTGAAAAGAAAATCAATGTCAAGGGCGCGGCTTATCTTGATCTCGTCCTTTGCGACAGTAAGGGAGAGATCTCCGGCAAGCTCTGGGATTACAGTGAGTTGATTCACGGCGAATACGCGCCGGGCGATCTGGTCAAGATCCGCGGCAGCGTCACACAGTTTAACGGAAATGACCAGCTCCGAGTGGAAAAAATACGCCCCGTCAATGAAAACGACGGCGTTAAGGTGTCGGATTTTGTGCCCACGGCCGAATACAGCGGCGAGGCGATGTACGGTCAGATCATGAATCTGATCGCCTCTGTTTCCGACGAGGAGCTGAAAACCCTTACATACGCCCTGGTCAAGGAAAGGGAAAAAGAGCTTCTTTATTGGCCGGCGGCCTTTAAGCTCCACCACGCCATGCGCGGCGGACTGCTCTATCACACTCTTTCCATCATCAAGATTGCCGAGGATATCTGCCGCATCTATCCCAGCGTTGACCGTGATTTGCTGCTGTGCGGCGCCATTGTCCATGACCTGTGCAAGATTGACGAATTCACCATGAGCTCGGCAGGCCTTGCCACGGGATATTCCGTTTCCGGAGAGCTACTGGGTCACCTGGTCATGGGTGCCATGAAAATCGACGCCAAGGCAAAAGAAGTGGGTGTGAGCCAAGATACGGCTATGCTCCTGGAGCACATGGTCATTTCCCACCACGGCGAGCCGGATTTCGGCGCGGCGGTCAGACCTATGTTCCTGGAGGCGGAAATACTCAGCCAGCTGGATAAATTAGACGCTACGATTTATGAAATCACTTCTGCTGTCGGCGATGTGGCCCAGGGAGAGTTCACCGCCAGACAGTGGGCGCTGGACAACAGGAAGCTTTATAATCACGCGAGAAAAAAGCCCGAACCCAAGGCCGTGCTGGAATAAGCCGGCCCTATGACAGACTAAAATATATATTTAGAAATAAAAACTTGTTTTCTTCGGCAAAAATATACGGGATTGGGCTGTAAAATTAAGTAAAAAGGTAGAAATTCGGCAAATAGTGTTGATTTTTGTGTGAAAAAATGTGATAATGTATCATAAATAATTATGCCAAGGAGGTCAGGACATGAGAGTAATCACCGGCTCGGCCAGGGGCAGAAAGCTCTTGACTCTTGAGGGTGACGATGTCAGACCGACAACTGACATGGTTAAGGAGGCGCTTTTCAGCATCCTGCAGTTCGAGCTTGAGGGAAGAAAGATCCTCGATCTTTTCGGCGGCTCGGGTCAGCTTGCCATTGAAGCGCTTTCGCGGGGCGCTGACAGCGCCGTGATTGTGGATCTCTCCAAAAAATCGGCGGATGTCATCAGACAGAACCTGGAAACCACCGGCTTTACCAAAAAAGCGACAGTCGTCATGGCCGACGCCGTCAGCTTTCTGGAAAGACGGTCGGAAAAATATGACATTGCCCTGCTGGATCCGCCCTATTCCACGGGACTGCTGGAAAAGGCGCTGGAGAAGGTGCCCGCCGTGATGAACGAGGGCGCAGTGATCGTATGCGAAGCACCCTATAAGGATGAGCTTCCGCAACAGGCAGGCCCTTTTGTACTTCAGAAAAAATATAAGTACGGCAAGACCGGACTGTTTCTTTACAGACGGCCGGTCGAGGAGGCATAGCTCATGGAAGAGAGAGTTGCCATTTATCCCGGTTCCTTTGATCCCATTACCACCGGTCACCTGGATATCATCAGAAGAAGCGCCAAGCTCTTTGACAGACTGATCGTTGTTGTGATGTCAAACTACCGCAAGGCAGGTTCTCACGCTTTCACCGTTGAGGAAAGAGTGGAGCTGGTCAGAAAGTGCACCGCTGATATGGAAAATGTCAGTGTAGATTCCTATATGGGTCTTTTGGCCGATTATGCCAGACAGCAAAAGGCCGTGGCCGTTGTCAAAGGACTGCGGGCGGTGTCGGATTTTGAGGACGAATTTCAGCAGGCGCTGATCAATAAAAGGCTCAACGAAGATTTTGAAACCCTCTTTTTGGCGGCCAGCTCGGAAAATATGTTCCTGAGCTCCAGCGTCATCAAGCAGGTATGTGTTCTCGGCGGAGATGTTACGCCCTTCCTGCCGGAAAGAGTCTCACAGGAAATCATTGAAAAATTAATGAAAGGATGATATAAGATATGGCAAGCTATGATATTGAAGATCTTGAAGTAGAAGATGTAGAAGGTTCTGAGGATTATCTTGACGCACAGTATGACGACGATGAAGAGTACGAGGAGGTCAGGGAATTCGGTCCTTACGATCCCGCAGCCGCCGAGGAAAAGTGGAGAGACCTCGATTTTGAGCAGCTCGTTGAGCAGATGTCTCTTTATGTTTCCAACGCCAAAAAGTTCTTCTTCTCCAAAAAGAAGAGAATCGTTGACGGTCATGACATCGACACCCTCGTTCAGTTCATGCAGGAGAAGTTCCCCGGTGAATTCACCAAGGCCAAGGATATCATGGCCAGGGAGAACGACATCATCGAAGACGCTAACAGCAAGAGAGAGAGACTGCTGAGCGAAGCCCAGAATTACAAGAACGAGACCATGGCCAAGTCCCAGAGCTATTATAATGAGACGGTCAAGAGAGCTCACACCGACGCCGACGGAATCATCGCCGGTGCCAACAACAAGGCTCACGAGCTGGTTCAGGAGCACAACATCACCCGCATGGCAAGAGAGGAAGCCGAGAGAATCAAGGCGGAAACCGAAAAGGCCACTCAGGCCATGATCGCCAGAACGACGGCCGAGTGCAACGAGTATAAGAAGAGTGCCAATGACTATGCAAAGTCCATTGTGCAGGGCGCCTATAACTTCATCACCAGCGGTCTTGCCGGCTATCAGAGTATTGCCGCCAAGAATCTCGATGAGATCAACAAGGTCAATATGCAGTTCCAGAACGAATATGCCGTTCAGGTGAAGAATCTGGCGATTGACACCACCAACAATAATAAATAATCAAAGGAAAAGCCGTGTCCCCTGTGAATGGAGATACGGCTTTTTTGACAGATTCGGCGCTGATGATTGGCGCCGGTTTTTTTATTTATATGGCTTTGTGTTGCTATATGGCTTTGTGTTGCTTGTCAAACCTAAAATATAATCTGTAGAGGTGTGATATAGCTTTGCCAGACGGATTAAAACATCGGTAGGAATATCCCTCAGACCTCTTTCATAGCGGCTGTATTGCGGTTGCTTCATCATGAGATAGTCTGCCACAAACTGTTGAGAATAATCATTGTCTTCTCGGAGGTCCTTTAACCTTGGGTAATAATTGTCCATAATGAAACCTTTCTGCAAAAATATAACCAAATGGTATTGACATTTTAACATGATGGGTGTATGATAGTGTTGCTTTATAACCATACGGTTATAATAGTTTTTGGAAAGGAGGTTGGATTATGAGCTTTTTGGCTGGTAGTATTCTTTATTCCGTAGCAGTTATTTGGGGCGCATTTCGCTTCAGATAAAAGTAAATGCTGAAAAAAACGATGAGGGACTGCAGCTTTTTCGCGCAGTCCCTCACGGTTTCTATCGACATGTTTTCTGTGAGGCCTATCCAATCGTAACGGAAAAGCAACGGCGCACCGGTAGGAATATTCACGCAAACGGAAGCCGGATTATCGCTTCGGTATTGATATTGTTGGCATATTGTGGTATACTGATGATGTCATCTACCGACGGGCAGATGGCAAAGAAAAAGGAGATGAAGAATTATGACAGGCTTTTTTCAGAAAATCGTGGCGTTTTTCACCATGATATTTGCTTTCCTTTTTCCGTGGCTCAATCAGAATCCGGAAAAGGTCTATGAAAACACGGAAATCTGGTCGGCACAGCAGGAGTTCACGCCCGATTATGTGCTGAGTATTGAAAAAACAGGGGAGGAATTTGTGATTCTCAATCTGACGGATATCCAGATGAACAATCTGGAGTTTGCGGCGATCACAAAAGATGTGGCTTACAAGGAAATGGACGCCCTTGTGGAAAGGGTACAGCCTGATCTGATCACCCTGACGGGAGATAACGCTTTCTGTCAGGCGGCCTATGAGGATATTGTGGCCAAAATGGATTCCTATGGGATTCCGTGGGCGTCCATTCTCGGCAATCATGCGGGTGATTCCGTGAAAGATAAGGATCGTTATTCCGCCGCCTATTTGCTGGCTCACGGGGAAAACAGCCTTTTCCGGTATGGCCCTCAGGACATGGGTTACGGCAACTACGCCATCAATATCACCGAACAGGGAAAAGCCATTCACACTCTTGTCATGACCGATACACACAATAAGGCCGAGTTTCAGACCGGAAACAAAAAAGTCAGCGGATATGATCATCTTTGGGAAAATCAGATCGAGTGGTACCGCTGGCTGATTCAAGGCATCGAAAAGACCGAGGGCAGAAAGGTACCCAGCACGGTGTTTATGCACGCACCGGTGTGTGAATATGCCGACGCCTGGCAGGCGGCTTATTCTGCGAAACAAGGCGAATACATTGACGAATACAAAGAGACTTCTTTCGGCGAGAACAGAGAAAAAACCTGCTGTCCGCCGGTGAATAACGGATTTTTCACGGTGTGTCAGGAGCTTGGCAGCACAAAGGATATGATTTGCGGCCATGATCATGCCAATAATGCTTCTATCGTTTATCAGGGAATCCGCCTGACTTATGCCATGAAAACCGGCAGAACCTGTTATTGGAAAAGGAATACAACCGGAGGCACGGTCATTCGGATCGCCGCCGACGGCAGCACGAATGTTGAGCACATTTATTCATAAAATCGCAGAGAATTTTTCGGTGAACAGAATATTAAAAAAGGGAGCTTTTCACGAGGCTCCCTTTTATTCATAGTATAAAAAATGTTCATTTCTGACGATTGGATCTTGTTGCCGTTCACCAGAGTTAAACTCTGTCGTCGTCCCTCTGACAGGCGTCGGCCATGGTGCCGATTTCCTCCCACAGAGCGTCGGCACGCTTTTTCCACTGGAAATATCCCGTTGGGGTCTCGGGGTAGTCATCATAGAGAGCTTCGACGGCCTTGCTCTGCTGCAGACCCTGCAGCAGCTTTTTCACCGGCGCCGGTCTCAGCTTGCCGCGGATCATACCGCCGATAATGCCCGAGACGGTTTTTGCCCCTTCGGCGGCTGTGAAAGAGGAGCCATCCATGTTGCCGAGAATACTGCTGCTGAAAATAATGTTCTTGGAAAACAAGTATTCTGCCTCGTCATAGTTGAAGTTCACCGCGCCGATGAGAATCGGCCTCAGGCTGTCGAAGGATTTGCCCTGCACTTCCATATACCGGCGGTTGATGATCCACATATTTTCCCGCGTCAGTGTCTCTCCTTTTTTCAGCAAGCCGGAGATCACATCGACGGCGATTTCTGCCTGATAGAGAGCAGAGGTGCAGCCCTCGCCGCAGGTGGGCTTGGTCAAGCAGGCGGCGTCGCCCATGGCGATGAAGCCGTTATCCACGAAAGAATAAAGGCCGCGGTGATAGGGGGTCATGCCCTTTTCCACTTTGTCTACTCGGTATTTCGGCCAGGGGATATTTTTGCGGAAGTCTCTGAAAATCTTTTCGGCATAGTCATAGCTGAAGTTGGCGCCAACGCCGAGAATGGCGCCATGGCTGTCGCCGCTGGGCGCCGACCAGGCCTTATACTGCATGAAAGAGCCATGAAGCGCCATGGGATCGACTTTTTCGTCCTCGTAGGTCACATAATAGAGCACAACATAAAAAATATCCTTTTGCGTCAGAGGGAAATTCTCCACATAAGCCGTGTCGGGGAGCTTTCTCCTCGCCGCAGAGGGAATGCCGCTGCAGTCGGCCACCAGTCGGCAGTTTGCCCGGCGGAGCTCGCCGGAGTGGGTGTAGGTCACGCCGGTAATGTTTCCTTTTTCATCCCGGACAAAATCGTGAAAAGGCGCACCGTAAAGGATTTCCGCGCCCTGTACTTCTGCTTCGGCGTTCATTTTCATGATGTAGGCGTGCTTATGCATGCCGATGACATGGTTGACGCCGCCCTTGGGATAGTGTCCGTAAGGGGAATAGTTCCGGCCGGAGGAGAAGCAGAAACCATAGGCTTCGTCACCCTCTTGGGGAATCGGCAGTCCGAAATGCTCCATATCCTCTTTGCCCATGTGAAAAATGTCATAGCTGCGTGAAACGCGGTCTTTTTCCTCTTTTTCCAGCACCAGAACCGTGTGACCTCTTTTGGCCATTTCGGCGGCGAACCAGCTTCCTGTTGTGGAGGCGCCCACAACGATGATGTCATAATCATTCATCTTTTATCACCCCGTTAATACTATATTATTCCATGGACATGATATCATTACCGGGGGCCAAAATGCAAGAGAAAAAATGATTATGAATTTTTATCGGCATGACGAAATTTTCAGGCGATTTTTGTTGATTTTTCAAGGGTTTTTCAGACGATCCCTGATTTCCCAGTATTTTTCCACGATCCAGAAACGCACCTCATAGCTTGGGCTTTCTTCCACAAGGGCCAGTTCCTCTTCATCAAAGGTTTGCGCCAGGATATCTTTTTGCTTTTTCTGTGCCGCAGGCAGACACATCTGCGGAAACATGACGCACCACCAGTTGTGTCCCTGTGAAGAACCGATGTTGACCTTGACCGCTTTATAATAGCCGGCAGGCAAAGTGACGCTTTCATATACTCTTGTGGGAAAGTAGCTTTCGCCGAGAGTGACGGTCACGGGATCTTCACAGCCCTGACTGCGCAGTACCTCTTCTGCTGTTTCTCTCAGGGCAGGGAGGGCTTCGCCGGCACGCCTTTCGGCGGCGGCCAGATCACATTCCCGGCCGAAAAACTCGTCGCTCTTTTCTAATAAGGCGTCCCGGACAGACAGCTTCAGGCTCTGGTCATAGGCACTGTCGGAATTGGCGATGACATGGAGGCGAAGAACCTGTCCTCTGATTTCACCGCAGGTATCCTCAAAGGAAATAACGCTGAGCAAAAAGCATATAATAAGGCTGGAAAGCAGGGCAAGATCCAAAATTTTGATTTTCATTATGTATATCTCCTTTTCTTGTTTGCTTGGCTATATTCTTGTCTGCTTTTTCGGTGAAATATACGGCAGTCAGGAAAAATTTGCCTTGCAAATTTTTTCATCTATATTGACAAATACTGTGAGTGTATCATATTATTACAAAAAGGAGCCTATGTCTATGGATACCATTGAAAAGCTGTATTCTTTAATTAGCGAGGAAATGAATGTTTCACCCGAGGAGCTGGAGAGAGACACCACCTGGGAGGAACTGGGCGCCGACAGTGTGGATCTGGTGGAAATGCTCATGGCCATCGAGAATGCTTTTGATCTGACGATTTCCGACAGTGACGCTCAGAAGCTGCGCTGTCTGGGCGATGTGGAAGAATATATAGAAGAAAACGCGAAGAACTGAAAGGCAAAAAGGAGATAAAATGGCGGAATGTAAAAATATTATATGGGACTGGAACGGAACGATTCTTGACGATGTGGAAATGAATTTTGATATTATCAACGGCCTGATGAAAAACAGGGGACTCAGGCCCATTGAAAGTATAGAGGAATACCGAAAGGGATTTTGCTTCCCGATTATCCTCTTTTATGAAAAGCTGGGTTTTGACTTTGCCGACGAGCCTTTTGAAAAAGTCGCAAGGGAATATATCTTTGCTTATGACGATCGGTTTCCGGAGGCAGAGCTGTTCCCTGACGCGGAGAACGCGATCCGCCGCCTCAAGCACAGGGGTATCAGGCAGACGATTCTTTCGCAGACCCAGCAGAGTCTGCTGGAAAAGCAGGTACGAAACCACGGGATCGAATATCTCTTCACCGATATCATCGGGAAAGATAATATCTACGCCGAGAGTAAGGTGGAGACGGCAAAACAGTGGATGCTTCAAAGCGGCATCCGTCCCGAGGAGACGGTCTTTGTCGGGGACACGGTCCATGATTTTGAAGTGTCGCAAAGCATCGGCTGTGCTTGTGTGCTGATCTGTCGCGGTCACAATGACAGAGCTCGGCTGGAAAGCACCGGCGCACCGGTTTTCGAGAGCATCGGTCAGCTGGAGGATTTCATTGTTTCCGGCAGGCAGCTGCCGCGCAAAGAATCTGTCGGCTTTTGATAAAAAATAACAGTAGGTGAGGAACTTTTTCTTCGGTAGATATTGATTTATTCATGAAAATGGATTATGATAATACGGTATGAATAAATTGTAGACTGTTCACCTCACAACCGAGCGTGAAAGACAAGGAGTAATGAAAAATGGCACAGATCAAAAGACTACAGTATTTCGTTGACGGCCAGTGGAAAGATTCCAAGACAGAAAAGTATATGCCTGTCTATAATCCCAGCACCGGCGAAGTCATTGCAGAAGCTCCCTGCTGTACGGCAGGCGAAGTGGAAGAGGCCATCGAGAGCGCAAAGGCCGCTTTCCCCGCATGGTCCAATACTCCCGTGATGAAAAGAGTGCAGGTTCTCTATAAATTCCGTGAACTGCTCATCGCTAATATGGACGAGCTGGCCAAGCTCTGCGCCACTGAGCATGGTAAGGTTCTCGGCGAAGCCAAGGGCGATATTCTCAAGGTCAAGGAGCCCGTTGAGCTGGCACTGAGTGCCCCCTCGCTTCTTCTGGGCGACGCCATGAGAGACACCTCCAGCGGCTATGATACCACACTGTATTATGAGCCCGTCGGTGTATTTGCCGGCATCGTACCCTTTAATTTCCCCGGTATGATTCCTATGGGCTGGATGGTTCCCTGCTGCATCGCAGCCGGCAACACCATTGTCCTCAAGCTCGCCTCCATGACGCCGATGACGGCCATGAGACTCAATGAGCTTCTTGTGGAAGCCGGTCTGCCCAAGGGCGTTGTCAATCTAGTCACCTGCTCCAGGGTGGAAGCCGATCTGCTGCTCAAGCATCCCGATGTTAAAGGAATCACCTTTGTCGGTTCCACGAAAGTCGGACTGCATGTTTATAAAGAAGCCTCTGCCACCGGCAAGAGAGTCCAGTGCCTTTGCGAAGCTAAGAACCATGCCCTCGTTCTCGAGGACGCTGCCCTGGAGAGAACCGCAAGAGGTATCATCAATTCCTCTTTCGGCTG